>NZ_JAKEUW010000003.1:0-260028 GCF_022398115.1 Vibrio sp. Isolate22
GAGGTATGGTGGGCACAAGTGCAAGAAAGTGGAATTAAGCCATTGAAAGAGTTCGCACGAAAACTGAGGCCTTATCTTCACGGTATTATTGGATCGGCAAGTTATCCGCTCAACACCTGCACATTGGAAGGGATAAACAACAAAATAAAGTTAATCAAGCGAATGGGGTATGGGTATCGAGATACAGACTACTTCTTCTTGAAGATAAAAGCGGCTTTCCCCGGAAAGCCGCGATGAACCTTTTTTGTTCCTACTTTTTATGATCTTTGTCTCGTTTTGGATTGCTTTTTATTTAAACAGGATTAAAATAGTTAGTCTTGCTAACTAAATGCCATTCTTTGATTGGGTGAGTATGCTAAACCAGAATTTAGAGAAGATAGAACGCTTCGCCTCGAAAGTATGGCGAACACAGGTAAATGAAGATCCTATCTGTCAGTTGAGCTTCAACGAATATGATTACTTGAAGGTGATTCAGGCGTCTCCTGAGCCGATTCGATTGACCGATCTTGCTGTTGAAATGCAGGTGACCAAGCCTTCAGCGACGACTATGGTACAAAGGCTCGAGAGAAAAGGCCTTGTGGAGCGTAAGGCGTCACTGGAAGACGCGAGATCTAAACTCGTGGTACTGACTCAAAAAGCAGAATTAGGTTTAGAAGAAGAGAGCAAGATCTATCAAGTGATGGCACAAATACTGGAAAGCCGTTTGTCTGATCAAGAGTCTAAGCAACTGAATCAGTTATTAGACAAAGCGTTGAAATAATTAATTTAGATATTTAGTTAGCCTTATTAACTAATTTATCGAGTCATGTCCCACTTATATGTGACTCACAATGAAAGTAGAGTAAGAAATGAGTAACTCAATTAGTCGTCAATTTTGGCGATACACAATCCCAACGGTTGCGGCGATGCTAGTTAATGGCCTCTACCAAGTTGTGGATGGCATCTTTATCGGTCGTTATGTCGGCGCTGATGGGCTGGCAGGTATCAACGTCGCGTGGCCGGTGATCGGTTCGATTCTTGGCCTAGGTATGTTGGTGGGTGTCGGTACTGGTGCTCTGGTATCGATTCGCCAAGGTGAAAAAGATACTCAAGGTGCTAAGCAGATCTTAGCTACGGGTTTGACTTTGTTGTTAGCTATAACCCCCATTGTTTCTGTCTTGCTGTATCTGTTTGCCGATAACTTTTTGCTTTGGCAGGGCGCAGAAGGGCGAGTGTATGAGCTTGGTTTGCAGTACTTACACATCTTGATTGGCGCCAGCGTGTTTACCTTGGGTTCTATCGCGATGCCGTTTCTACTGCGTAACGACGATAGCCCGAATCTAGCGACTATCCTGATGATTATTGGTGCGGTCATTAATATCGTTCTGGATTACTTGCTTATCGCTCTATTTGGATGGGAGTTGATGGGCGCGGCATTGGCTACAGCGATTGCTCAGTTTGTGGTGACGGCTTTAGGTCTCGCTTACTTCTTCTCACGCCGTGCAAACCTGCGTTTACGTTGGAGTGAGTTGAGATTGAAGCTTGCGGTAATCCCACAGATTTTCGCGATTGGTACATCAAGCTTCTTTATGTACGCTTATAGCTCAATGATGGTGGCATTGCACAACGCTTTGTTCTCTCAATATGGCGACCAGTTGATGATTGGTGCTTACGCTATTTTGGGCTACATCGTGACGGTTTATTACCTAACTGCGGAAGGTATCGCTAATGGTATGCAACCATTGGTGAGCTACAACCATGGTGCACGTAACCAAGCGAATATTCGCAAGTTGCTTAAGATTGCGATGTCGAGCTCTGTCTTGATTGGTGTCGCGTTTGTATTGTTATTGAACATATTCCCACGTGAGTTTGTTTCAGTGTTTAACTCGGACGAACCTCAGCTAGTTGAGTACACCGTATTGGGTATTCGACTGCACATGTTTGCATTGGCGCTTGATGGCTTCTTAGTGGTTGCGGGGGCTTACTACCAGGCGGTGAACAAAGGCAGTAAGGCGATGTTCGTGACGGTAGGTAACATGCTGATTCAACTACCGTTCCTTTACATTATGCCTAAGTTGTATGGTGTGCCGGGAATATGGATTGCGTATCCACTGTCTAATATCGCGTTGAGCGCGGTGGTGATGGTGATGCTCTACAAAGACGTAAAGAAGCTCGACGCCTCGCCGATGGAAACCGCAACGGCATAGGTCGATTTTCTTGAGACAAATTAAAAGGTCTAGCATGTGCTAGACCTTTTTCGTTTTGAAAATCGCTTCGTTTTGAAACTAGTATTTAGATGTTCTTAACGTCTAAACCTGCAAGCTGATGCCAGTAGCCATTACACTGGCGGCTCTCAATCTTCATTGGGTTTTGACCCTGTTCGTTGGCTCTGAAGTTATTGATTTCAGAGAAGGTATCAACGCCAAGTGGGCTTAAACGAACCACATCCACTAAGTCATGCATGTTTGGTAAGTCATTCACCAAGTTGTAGCAGTAGCCTGATTGAGTCTGGATGCCGTTAAGGTTGAAGACTGACTGACCCTCTTGGCTCTCAACTTGAAGGCCTGTTGGGTATTTGATACAGCAGGTTTCACAATCGTCTTTGGCTTTGTTCTCTGCACGAGCCGTAAAGCAGCGAGCTGAATACGCTAGCGGTAAGTAGCCGTGGCTGAACACTTCAACTTCAAACTTGTTGCGGATGTTTAGCTCGTCACACTGTGTCATCACATTGCTCAGCCATTCACGAGAAAGCTCGACCGGCATACACCAGCGCGTCATACCTTGCTTTAAGAATAAGTTCAGCGTGCGTGCGTTGTAGGTGTTTACTGCTGGGCCAACTACGAATGGTACTTTGCTTTCGCTAGCCAGTTGAATGGCAGACACATCGTTCGCTTCAATGGCAAAGTCACCGTTATCAATGTACTTCTTCATGATGTTGACTTCGCTAGGTGCTTCCAACAACGCCATAGTCGACAGAACCACCTGCTTACCTGATGCAGACAGCTCTTTAGCAATGTCCATCCAGTGTTTTGCTTTCATTTCGCGACGCTTTGAACATACCGCTTCACCTAGGTAGATGATGTCTGCTGAGCTTGATTTTGCTTGCTCGTAAAAGCTTTCAACGTCTTGTTTTGGCCAAAAATAAAGTAGAGGGCCTAATGCGTATTTCATTGAGTTCTCCAGTTGGCTCTATTGCCATTTACGGTGATAAGCGCCAAGCGTGGTTTGTGTACCTTCAGATACATTCGCCAGTGTCGCATTCCAAGCTTGTTCTACTTGGTACTGTTCAGGGTTTGCTAAGTAGCGGTCGATGGCAGCACGCCAAGTACGAGTTACTTGTTCTACATAAGCAGGGCTACGCTGACGACCTTCAATTTTTACGGAAGCGACATTAGCTGCGAATAATTCAGGCAGCATAGATAGCGTGTTAAGGCTCGTTGGCTCTTCGAGTGCATGATAACGCTTACGTTCACCATCGATATCTGCTTCAAAACGGCCTTTACATAACGTAGGGTAGCCTGCGTTTTCACCTGCTACATACTTGTCGATAAGGATCTCATTCAAACGAGATTCTAGGCCGGTTTCTGTCTCTTGCCAGCGAACGTATTTAGCTGGAGAACAAGCGCCAACCGTGTTCGGTGACTCACCCGTCATGTATGAAGATAGGTAGCAACGGCCTTCTGCCATGATGCACAAACTACCGAAAGCGAATACTTCGAGGTCAACGTCAGAAGTGATGTTGCGAGAAAGCTGTTTGACCTGATGAATCGATAATACGCGCGGCAGTACGACACGTTTTACGTTGAAGTTCTTATGGTAGAAGTCGATCGCAGCGGCATTGGTTGCAGAAGCTTGAACTGATAGGTGCAGTTCTAGATCTGGATATTTGTTTGCAGCGTACTCAAGGACAGCGATATCAGCGATGATCAGTGCATCAACCCCCAGAGCGGCTGCGTTGTCCACGGCGTTAGTCCAACGTTCGAAGCCATTTGGGTGAGCAAACGTATTTAAAGCAACATGAATTTTCTTGTTGTGGTCATGTACATACTGCACAGCACGATCGAGCTTTTTACCCGCAAAGTTAAGGCCTGCAAAGTGTCGGGCATTGGTATCGTCTTTGAATCCGATATAAACAGCATCCGCACCGCAATCAATGGCGGTTTTCAAAGCAGGTAAGTTACCCGCTGGGCATAAGAGTTCCATTTGCTCACTACCAGTAGAATTAAGTTGAAGCGGGCATTTTATGAAGAATTATGAATGACAGAATTGATGTAAGGCAGGTTTAGATGGATAAATCTGCTTTTACTCCGTTTGAGGTACTGACGAGTGGTGATTTGTGTGTCGTTTTTCTGATAAGAGGATAGGGCTTAAATCGTGTAATTAGTTCTTATGACGACGGTTTTGTGCGAATAACTCTTCGACATCTTGTTTTGGCTGCGGACGATAGAAGTGGAAGCCTTGAATTGAGCTGCAGTTGAGGTTCGACAGGAGGGTCGCTTGCTCACTGGTCTCGACACCTTCTGCAACCACGGTTAAATCGAGGGATTTACCGAGGTTGATGATGTTTTCAATCACGGTGATCTGTTTTGGAAGGGTATCGATATCCGAGATGAAAGCACGGTCGATTTTAAGCTCATCAATTGGGAAGCGAGCTAGGTAAGACAGAGAAGAGTAACCAGTACCAAAATCATCTATGGAGAGAGCAAAGCCGAGCTTTTTAATCGCGTTAAGCATTTGTACTGTGTGTTCACTGTCACTCATCACAGCGCTTTCAGTAAGCTCAAAGGTAATTGCACTTGGGTCTAGCTCAGTAGAGCGTAGTAGTTTCTCCATGTAATCAATCAGTTTAGGGTTGCCAAACTGTTCTGGAGAAAGGTTGATTGCAACACGACCTGGCAGGATCCCTTGCATCTTCCAACGCTTCACGGTTGCAAATACTTCACGCATCACCACACGGCCAAGTTGTTCGATAAGACCAGCACGCTCTGCGACAGGGATAAATGCAGCAGGACTAATATAGCCTTCAACCGGGTGCTTCCAACGGACCAAAGCTTCTGCACCATTGATGGTAAAATCACGAGCATTCACCTTTGGCTGATACCAAACTTCAAGTCCGTTTTGCTGGAGTGCTTTTTGTAGTTCGATTTCAAGCCACAGTCGCATACGCGCTTCTTTGTTCATCTGCTCGTTGAACTTAATTAAGCGGTTACGACCACGATCTTTGGCTTCATACATCGCAGTATCAGCGTTTTGCAGCAAAATACGAGCATCGATGCCGTCTTGAGGAAAGCGCACACTACCAATTGAACAAGCTAAGCGCTTACTGAAGTGGTGGAGGTCAAAGGGCTGATTGATCAGCGAAATGATTTTTTCTGCTAGTGTTTCTGCGGTTCTTGGATGCTCAGGCTCTGGCAGAATGATACCAAACTCGTCGCCTCCCAGATGCCCAATCACAGCTTGACGTGGCAGCAGGCGCTTAAGGCGCGAAGCCACTTCCTTAATCACTTTGTCGCCAATATGGTGCCCTAGTGAATCATTGATATTCTTAAAGTTATCAATGTCTAAGTACATCATGACAACCGGAGTGTCATTGTGAATGAACTGTTCCAGACGTTTAGTAAAACCCACTCGATTGTAGAGTTTAGTGAGTGAGTCTATGTAGGCATCTTCACTGTTGGTAGGCGTATATTGTTTAGTGGTCTCTTGAGCGTCCTGAATGAGCACAAGCTGAGTGCTACTTCCAAGAATCGCAGTCGAGTCGATGTTGAGTTGAACCTTACGTTCAAAGCCACATCGAGCACCGGTTAAGCAAACCAAACCAGACTCAGAAATAATAGAGCTGAGGCTATTATTAAAGACCGTTTTGGTTTGTTCATCGATAAACAAGCGTCCTAACTCTTCACCGATGAGTTCAGTCGGAGAGTTAAAACCGAGCAAGCGTGCAGCCGATGGGTTAGACGACAAGATATAGTCGTTTTCAACCAGCAGTAGCCCGTCAGGTAGTAGCTGAGATAACTTATGAAACTTGGCTTCGGATTCTTCTAAAGAACGGACGAGTACTTGATTTTCTGATGTGTCGAAAGCGTGGAAGACGATGTAATCGGTATTCTTGCCATTGGTAAGCGGGGACAAGCTGAAGTGGAGGCTTGTGTCGAGGTCAGTTTCGTTAAGGGTGACTTCGGCTTCAATGGTTTCGCCGTTGAATGCTCGTTCGTAGTATGGTTTTAGGTGTTGGTAGAATTGTTCACCTAGGGTTTGGCGGTCGTTCATGCCTGCAAGCTCAGTTTGGCTTAAACCAGCAATATCGCAATAACGCTCATTCACCATAAAGTAGTTATGTTGAGCATCAAGCACTGCAAAAAAGAACGGGCTGTTTGCAGTTAGCTGAGTAAACCAATGTTGTAGTTGCTGGGGAGGCATCAAAGTACTACCAATTCTCCAAGAGCTTGATTATTCACAATCGATAAATATTTATTTCTTTTGTGTGGTTATCGATATTTACCTGTGAGTGCAGCGATCCGCTGTAATTCTCATTACCTGAGTTACTATAACTGTGATTTTCAGGATATTAAAGGTCGAGCATCAAACAGAAGTTAATTTGATACATAACAGTAACTGAGATCTCAACATCATCTATGATGCATTCCATATTATTGACAAAGTTACGGATAAGTCACGTGATAAACAAGATTCGCACTCAACTAGTTCAAAATGCCGCATCAATTTTGCGATCTCCAGTCCAGTTATTGCCTAAAACAGTACAAAAAAGAGCCTTGTTAGAGGGGCTTAAGAACGTATTCAAAGAAGCGCTAGAAGACGGCGACTTTGAGTTTTTAGAAGATAAATGGCTTAAAGTCTCAATAAAGGATATGGGGTTAAGTTGGTGTATTAGCTACCAAAATGAGCAACTAGTTGTAGCTGATAAAGAGGTTGTTGAAGATGTTAGCTTTAGCGGCAATCTCAATGATCTTGTGTTAATTGCTGGTCGTAAAGAAGACCCTGATACGCTTTTCTTCCAACGTAGACTGTCTATAGAGGGCGATACAGAGCTCGGTTTAGAGGTTAAAAACTTGATGGACAGCGTAGATTTAGACTTATTGCCAGCTCCCTTGAAAACTTTGTTAAATCAATTAGCTGATTTTGTGCAGAAGGGAGTACAATCCCCGGATACACAAAGTGAGGTAATGAATGCTTATTCGAACTGAAGCACCGGCAGATATACTTGTCATTGATCGTCTATTGAAATCTGTTTTTGAAACGGATGCAGAAGCTAACCTGGTTATGAGCCTACGTGAGAATAGTCATTTAACACTATCGCTGGTGGCTTGTTCTGATGAGGGCGAAGTTATTGGCCACGTAATGTTTAGCCCGATTACTCTGCATGGTGAAGATCATAATTGGCAAGGGCTTGCTCCGCTTGCAGTGAAAGAAGAGTTTCGCAATCAAGGCATTGCTAAAGCTCTGGTTGAAGATGCGTTCTCTACATTGGTTGATTTTGGTTACCCAGCGTGTGTCGTGCTTGGTGATCCTGCTTATTATGATCGTTTTGGCTTTAAAGCCGCGAGCGAGTTTGGTTTAAGCTGCTCTTGGGATGTTCCTGAAGGTGCTTTCCAAGCCATTGAACTGGTTGAAGGGGCACTCGCTGGGCATTCTGGTGAGGTGGCTTACAGCTCTGAATTCAATGAGTTATAAAGCAATGTCCAACGCAATAAGATACAAACTGATTTAGTCTAAATAAAGGAGCTTGATGCTCCTTTATTTTTTGTTAGTATCAGCCCAATTCTAATGAGCTCTTTTTAGTTTGCTCTAATTAGCCGCTCACTATTAACCTAAGGTAATAACCGCTAGATATGTCACAAACACACGCACAGTACCTGCAAGAGATGGGCATCAGCCAATGGGAGCTTAGCCACCCAGAACGTTTGGCGGGTTATGAATCAAAACTGACTCCGCTAGCGAGTGATTGCAAGTTACTTCTGGTTTCGCCTGAAAAACCCCAGGGCGATCTCGCCGTGATGTTTGAGCGTGTGCTGAAAAGTATCAAGCTTGATTTATCTCAGGCTCTGCATATTCAGCCTCAACATCTAACGTCAATCGAACTAGGTAATGTTGAGTGGGTGTGGTTTGCTGGATGTGAATCTGCTCAAGAGCTCAAAGCAAAAACACTGCAATCCCCATTGCTGTCTGACATCAATGGCAATAACCAACATCGCCGCGACTTATGGCAACAAATTTGTGCATATGACTAATCAATTTTTACCGACTTCACCCCATCATCTAGACGCTATTTGGCAGATAGAACAGGCTGCGCACTCTCACCCATGGTCAGAGACTATGATCCGAGATCTCGATAGCCGAGGTGCTTGTCATCATGTTCTTGAAGTTGACGGGCAAGTGGTCGGATACTTTTTCGCGCAGAATATCGTTGGTGAAGTGACGCTCCTTAATATTGCTGTGGATCCAAGCCAACAAGGCAAAGGCTATGGTAAGGCGCTGACTGAACACTTCTTAGATATCTGTGAACAAGCTGACGCGGAAAGTGCTTGGCTAGAAGTACGCGAAAGTAATGTGAATGCGTTTAACCTTTACGAAAAGGTCGGCTTTAATGAGGTGGACCGTCGTCGTAACTATTACCCAACCAAGCAAGGACAAGAAGACGCCATCATTATGAGCTATCTTTTTATGTCTTTTAGCTAGTGATTGATCTGCTCCAGCCAGACTGGACACTTCATTAAGCGACATTTTGTTGTTCAAAGTTAACTGGGCTTAGATACCCAAGAGCACTGTGCCTTCTCGTTCGATTATAATCAACCTCTATGTACTCGAAGATCGTTTGGCGCATCTGCTCTCTCGTCATAATCGGCTCATATTGGATCGCTTCCACTTTCATAGAATGGAAGAAACTCTCAACACAAGCATTGTCCCAGCAGTTTCCTTTCCTACTCATANTGTTCAAAGTTAACTGGGCTTAGATACCCAAGAGCACTGTGCCTTCTCGTTCGATTATAATCAACCTCTATGTACTCGAAGATCGTTTGGCGCATCTGCTCTCTCGTCATAATCGGCTCATATTGGATCGCTTCCACTTTCATAGAATGGAAGAAACTCTCAACACAAGCATTGTCCCAGCAGTTTCCTTTCCTACTCATACTTTGCTTGAGATTATAAGCAGTTATGAGATCTCGATAATCCTTTGAGYAGTACTGACTACCTCGATCACTATGAACGATAACCTGCTCGGGGAATCCGCGACGGAACAACGCCATTGATAGCGCATCACAGACCAGCGTAGCCGTCATTCTGGTATCCATAGACCATCCAATTACTTGTCTTGAGTAAAGGTCAATAATTACCGCCAAGTACAGCCAGCCTTCGCTTGTGGCTATATAGGTGATGTCTCCAGCCCATTTTTCATTCGGAGCCGATGCGCTAAAGTTCTGAGCCAACAGGTTTGGAGCAACAGGCATTTGATGCTTGCTGTCCGTAGTGCACTTAAACTTGCGTGCAGCNCTAGTTCTTGCTCTCGCTGACTAGTACTGGTGTCTTTCTTCGAGTTCTTTCGCCACCCGTAGATTTGAGATTCATGTAAAGAAAGCTGTCTTGCTGTCGCAGCTACTCCCACTTTATCTGCTAACTTCAGGGCTTCTGCTTTAAATTCAGGGGAATGTTTAATTCTAGTTTTCTTAGTTGTCATTGTTCACCTCGTTAGTGATTGTACTCACTTAACTCAGTGTCCAAAACTGCTGGGGCGGATCAGTTAATACTTTGTACAACGATTTTGTATTCTAATATTTATATTTTCTCCTATTAACTTTAGTTTTTTGTAAAGCTTTCAGGCATTGATACTGCAAGTCTGGTGATAGTTTGATGAAAACTGTTGCTTATGGCGGCTCAGAAGGTGATCTGCTGCATATTTTGTGAAGAGAAATAAGCATGCATCCGTAAACTGTTACCTCAGTCATCCCTCACTTTGAAAGAACCCTATAGGATAAAACTTGGATTTAATCTGAGTGAGAGAACTATGCGGTTAGAACAGACTAAATGTGTGATATTTGATTGCGATGGCACGCTTATCGACAGTGAAAAGCTGTGCTGCCAAGCCTTAGTCAATGTCTTCAGCGAATTTGGGGCCAAGCTAAGCCTCAACGACTGCTACGCTCACTTTCAAGGGGGGAAGCTAGCCGATATTTTAATGGACACACAGACACGTCTGGGTCTGTCTATCTCAATTGACACACTAGAGCCATTATATCGAGCTGAACTAGAAGCACTGTTTCAACGTCACCTAAAGCCAATGGATGGAGCCGTTGAACTGATTGAATTTCTGAAGAACCAAGACATAGAATTTTGTATCGCTTCAAACGCGCCCAAATCTCGTGTTGAATCTTCTCTTGCGATGACAGGTATGCTCGACGATTTTAAAGGTAAGGTGTTTTCAGCATTCGATGCAAACAGCTGGAAGCCAGAACCTGACTTGATCATGTACACAGCAATGAATATGGGCTTTTTGCCCAACGAGTGTATTTATGTTGATGATACCTTGAAAGGCATAGAAGCAGGGGTCCGTGCTGGCATTCAGTCATTTAGGTTAAGACCAAATCTAGACGAATCAGTAAATGGCGATCCAGAAGCCGACACAGCGGAGCTAGCGGCTCAGGATATCTATAGTTTGGAAGAGATTTCTCTCTGGATTAATGGCAAGCACTGCTCAAGTGGTGATAAACCGAACTCTGCAGCTTTGGTGGGTTAGCGCCTAGTTGAAGGCTGAGTACTTTACTAAATTGTTTTGTGTGAAACCCACAGGATGCACAAGTAAACTTCTCTCCACTTTCTGAAAGTAGGTATTCGTCATGTTGGCACAAAGGGCATGTCACGTCTTCGATGTTTGGTGCTTCTGTTTTATTCATTATGTGTCACCTGCAGCAAGAGGGTAAGCGAAAATAAGACCCGTATAGATAGACTACTCTTAAGCTCGTTTATTAGACAGTTTTGCTCCTTTATATTCTCTCCTTTGCGACTTGCTTCATGGTAATGATAACTTCATCGTTAGTGGGCTCATTTTTCTTATGGTATTAACGCCATCCAATAAAAAAGGACTCATGTGAGCCCTTATTTGTTGTTGTCCCTTTGCTCTATAACGAGATGATTCTTTCGCGCGAGCTAGGTGCCACTTATCTACAAACGTTTAGGTGCGATATCTCGACAATGTCTGCGATAGGGTTACAGACGCTTCTGTTAATTTAGACACGCCATTCGATGAGTTTTGTGCGACATCTTTAATCACATCTGATTGACTGCGAATATCGTTAAGTTCAGCTGCAATAGTATTTGCCACGTTGCTTTGCTCATCCGCTGACGTGGCGATTTGAATACTCATATCCATCAGCGCTTGAGCTGAATCTGCGATTGAGTTTACGTCGTCACCGATATTAGAAATCAACTGGCTGCTAGTTTGTGCTTGGTCGACCGTTTGCTCAGTGATCTTAGCGATATTTCGGCTCTCTTGTTGCAAACGCTCAATCATCGCTTGGATTTCTACCGTGGCAGACTGAGTTCTGCTTGCAAGCGTTCTTACCTCATCGGCGACAACCGCAAACCCTCGACCTTGTTCACCCGCACGAGCGGCTTCGATCGCTGCGTTGAGTGCCAATAGATTTGTTTGCTCTGAGATTGCGTTAATTGTGGTGATTACTTCATTAATTTGGCTAGTGTTAACGTTCAGGCTTGTTACTGAAGAAGAGGTTTGCTCAATCAAAGAAGAAAGTGTGGTGATCTCTGATATAGCTTGCTGAACTTTAGCGTGGCTGTCATTGATTTGTTGTGCGTCTTGCTCAGTTTGCTCGGTAGAGCCTGCGGAAATGTTAGACACTTCATTCGCTGAAGCGGTCATCTGATCCATAGCTGACGCAACAGAATCGAGAGAAGCGTTCTGACTCATGATTTGTGTTTCGCTGCGTTTCATCTCAGCTTCGAAGGAAGAAGACGTTTCACTAAGCGTTGCAGCACTTTGGTTCACATTATTAACAAGCTCAGTCAATGTGTCCATTGAACGATCTAGTGCGCAGCCGATCGTACCGAATTCATCGCGTCCAGGGTGGAAGCCGAGTCGTGAGGTTAAATCACCGTCACCAATCTTTTGAGTAGTTGTGTAAAGTACCCAAAGTGCACCACCTAAGAAAGTAGCGACCCAGTAGCAGAAAAGACCAAAAGGCACACACCATAAAAAGCTGAGTAATAAGGTGTACAGTGCTTGCTGCTTTTGGTTTTGAATATCGTTATTAGAAACGGTGAGTGAGTAATAATTGCCATCATTAGCGATTGCCGTTGCAGTCACAACACCATTAGTTGAAATCGTAGTTTGTTGTGGACGTGATTGTTGAGTAATGCCACTCACGTTAGTTGGGGTGTCTGATGCTGACAAAATGCCCTGGAGTTTATATTCGGCTTGTTGCTTTGCACTAGCGTCAATATATTCCACTTTATTAACGTAATTTAAGCCTGACAAGCTTGCCACAGCGGCGAGAAAGATTAAGAAAATAACCCAAAATTTGTCGTTAATAGACATTTTGATAAACAGTTTGTCTATCGTTCGAAATTGTACTTCTTTCATAAAAACTCCACGGTAAATCCTTTACCGTGGACTCTAAATAACCGACTTCAATAAAAATGTGATGCAAGCCGAGTAATTGTGAAAACTAATGATATAGACATTCCATAAATGAGAGATTGATCGACTATATCATTAGTGAATTGCTTTATTAGCCGAGTGACGGTAATAACCCTACAGATATAAGGATTTGAATTGCAATGATAAATACACCAACACTACCCGCTAAGAACAGTGCTTTGCTCCCGCCCAAAACTTGGTAATTAGATTGTGAGCCGTTAGTCGCAATGGTGAAATCTGTGTAGCGTACTTTGTAGACCATGACAGTAGGTAAAAGAATGGCTAATACAGAAAGTGCGATGGCTGCGTAACCCAAAGCCATGATGAAGCCTTGTGGGTAAAATAGCGCAAAGCCGAGCGGTGGTAAGAAAGTAATAACGGCAGTCTTTACTCGTTTTGCATTGCCTAGTTTATTGCTTAATGAGTCGCCCATAAATTCGAACAGACCCAAGCTAACACCGATAAAAGACGTCAGAAGAGCGAGGTCGGCAAACACACCGACGATCACACTTAGATTTGATTGATGCACAGTTTGCGACAGCGATACCAAAAGTGCACCCAAGCTAGTGTCAGAAAGTAACTGCTCTTGGCTCACAACACCTAAAGTAACGCCTTGCCAAAAAATGTAGATAACTAAAGGTAACGCGGAACCTACAATCATTACTTTGCGTAGAGAGCGTACATCACCATCTAGGTATCTAACGATAGAAGGGATACTGCCGTGGAAGCCGAAAGAGGTGAACACGACTGGAATTGCCGCAACAATCAGACCTTGCTGTAGTGGCATGCTTAATAGGTATTGAGAAGTGATGTTAGGTGCTAAGAAGCTGAGAACCAAAACCATCGCGACCAGTTTTAGCCCAAATAATACACGGTTAACCTTATCAACACTGTGCGTACCAATTGTTACTACGCCAGCCACCAACAATGTAAACAGCAAAGTCGTCACTTGGCCATTGAGCTCAATTCCTGCGATGTCGGCTATTCGTTGATTAAATTGCGCACCACCGCCTGCGATGTAAGCGGCGCACAGTGCGTAAAATAGAAACATAACTGCGAAGCTCGCAATCCACTTTCCCTTTGTTCCTAGAATAGTGTGAGCCAAAGTGTGTAGGGTGGCATCAGATTCAACGAATTGGTGTAACTCCACCATTAATAACGCTGTAAATGCCATTAGTGCCCATAAACCAAGCATCAAGAAAAGTGAAGTTGAAAAGCCAATACCTGCAGAAGCAAGAGGAAGAGCGAGCATGCCGGCACCAATTGTTGTGCCAGCAATGATCAAAGTACTACCAAAAACCTTTGATTTATTCATTGTATATAATTCTTTACGTTAGGGGGTGTTTTGATTGTAATTCTTCTAGCTTAAGCGCATAAACCCAAAGAATATCTCGATTTTGGAGTATTCTGATTGAGTTTAATTCCAATTGCAACGGTTAATGTAATTTAAAATATCCACTGTAAATAAATGTGTACATTGATATTGTTGAGGTGCAAGAAACGAGGTGAGCAAACGTTTGACCATGATCGGCTTCAAAATAATTAGAGTAATTTGTTGTACTTAATGTATGGTGGCAGTACATATGTCGTTCGCGTATACCCCTTTAACGTTGATAACCGTTAATGATCGCGAGTAGCTTCAAGCTATAAATATGGAATGGGTAGAGTAGAGTGCGTTCATCAAAGTGACATAATATAAGTCCAAGATGGTGCACTGGTTAATTGGACATAACGTCCACATCAAGGAATAGAGGGGGCACTATGAGTGACCAATCTTTAAATGACGAAAGTCTAGAGTTGTTAGATGCTATGGAAATTGGCATTGATTTATCTGACTACGAACAGACAGTTAAACAGTTAGCTGAAGAACTTTTTCCATCTTCTAACTAACGTATCATTTCAATTCTTATACTGAGCAAATCTGATTCGCTCACTCGTCATACCAAAAGCTATCCTCATTAAAGTTCGCGAAGATAAACAAGTACGTTTACCATGTTACTTAGTTCTCGACACTTTAATGAGGTTCAATGAACTTTCTCGCACACCTTCATATCGCCAAATACTGTAACAGCAACCTAGCAGGAAACTTGTTAGGCGATTTTGTGAAAGGCGACCCAAATAAACACTATTCAGATTCGCTTTCCGATGGCATTCGACTTCACCGATTTGTAGACAGCTATACAGACAGGCACGATGTTTCTCGTTCTGCTAAATCACTCTTTTCAAATCAAACGAAACGCTTTGCACCTATCGCACTCGATATATTCTGGGATCACTGTTTAGCCAATCATTGGGCCAATTTTTCTAAGCAATCACTAGAGCGTTTTTGTCTCGATAGCCATCAACAAATATTTGATCATCAAGAACCTCATTGGCCGGAAAGCTTTGTGGTCATTCATCAGAAAATGGCAGAACAACGCTGGTTGGAGAGTTACCAGGATATGGAGTCCATTGAAATGGTGTTACAGCGAATGGCATTGAGAAGGCCAAAGCTTGGCATGCTAAAAGCGTGCTACGCTGATTTGGAAAACCATTATGATACGTTGCAGTGTCACTTTAATGAGCTTTATCCCATGGTTTTAAAAGAAGCGAGTGAGTTTAATACGCTTCAATTGAAGAAAAATCAAAAGGAAAGGTAAACAGCGTAATGTAGGTTTGCTACAATCCGCGCCTATTTAATCTTTGAGCATCTTACTATGTCTGAATCTACCAAATCTTTTAATCAATTAGGATTGTCTGATCATTTACTTGCTACGCTAGAAGAGCTGAACTTTGCGGCTCCAACCAGTGTTCAAGAACAAGCGATTCCTTTGGTTTTAGAAGGCAAAGATGTACTGGCTGGTGCTCAAACGGGTACAGGTAAAACGGCGGCTTTTGGCTTACCAATTATTCAAAGATTACTTGCCAGTAAAGATAACGTAATTCCAAATCCTAAGCTGGTTCGCGCTTTGGTTTTAGTGCCAACTCGTGAGCTTGCACAACAGGTGTTTGATAACGTAACCAGTTATGCAAAAGGTACCGATCTCAAGGTGGTTGTAGCTTACGGTGGTGTAAGTATGAAGGTTCAAACTGATAACCTTCGTCAAGGCGCTGACATTTTAGTCGCGACACCGGGTCGTTTGATTGATCATATGTTTACTAAAAACATCATGTTAAGCCAAACAGAAGTATTGGTTCTTGATGAAGCGGACCGCATGCTAGATATGGGCTTCATGCCCGACATTAAACGCATTCTTTCGCGTATGAACGAGGTTCGTCAAACTCTGTTCTTCTCAGCAACGTTTGATAACAAGATTAAGGCGATTGCACATCGTATGATGCAGTCACCAAGTGAAATCCAAGTAACGCCAACTAACAGCACTGCTGAGACAGTTAAGCAGATGGTTTACCCAGTCGATAAAAAGCGTAAAAGCGAACTACTGGCGTACTTAATTGGCTCAAACAATTGGCAACAAGTATTGGTTTTCACCAAGACTAAGCAGGGCACTGATGCGTTGGTTAAAGAGCTTAAGCTAGACGGGATCAAAGCGGCGTCAATCAACGGTGATAAAAGCCAAGGTGCACGTCAAAAGGCTCTCGATGATTTTAAATCAGGTAAAGTAAGAGCATTGATTGCAACTGATGTTGCAGCTCGTGGTATTGATATTCAGCAGCTCGAGCAAGTGGTGAACTATGATATGCCTTACAAAGCTGAGGACTATGTTCACCGTATTGGTCGTACAGGCCGTGCTGGTAACAGTGGTTTAGCAATCTCTCTTATGAGCCATGACGAAGAGTACTTACTAGGCGCTATTGAACGCTTACTTGATACTCGTCTGCCGCAAGAGTGGCTAAAAGGTTTTGAACCTAGCTTAGAACAAGACGTTTCTCCTGACCGAGGTGGGCGTAGCAAGACCCGCTCGTCAGAAAAGCGTAAGATGAAAGCAAAGCTTAAGATTCACCAAAACCGTGGTAAAGCCCGCCGATAAATAAGAGTACTATCACTTCACTCTAATGAAAACGCGCCGTTACGTGAAAGACGTAACGGCGCGTTTTTGTATCGTTCAAACTATTTTTGCCTGGAGTTGATGTTAGTCGTGGTTGTGTTCTGGATTACATTTCCACTCGCACGGCACTTCATAAATTAATTCTTCTAGAGTGCTAGGGTTGAGTACCCACTCATCATCAATGCCAAATTGGTTGATCATTTGTTTATTGAACATTTGCCAGTGCTTCATTAGCGCTTCTTCTGCCGTTGCTTCCATATCACCTTCGTTCCACGTGCTCTCCATGAAGGGAGTAAGGCAGACTGCACCATTCGCAAACATGATCATTTGCCACTTAATTTCGAAGATATTAATGGTTCTGTCTGGGTTTTCTTTGTTGTACTGGTCAGCAAGCATATTGATCTCGTACTCGAGGTCACCCACGTTATCGATAAAATAATCAACTAAGTTGTCTTCTTGACGTACAGAATCAGACAGAAGTTGCGTTGGCCTGCGTGAATGGATCATGTTGGTAAACAGACGCATAGAAAACAAATAGATAGCGATATTCGGTGCGACGTCTTTCGGTAGTTCTTGCATGATTTTACTGATGTAAGACTGGAAATATACGTGCAAACAATCACTTATAGCATGCCATATCTTCTCTTTACTACCGAAATGGTGGCGAATAAGGCTATGAGACACACCCGCTTTCTCACTGATATTACGTAATGAAACGCGCTCGTAACCAGAGTCACAGAACATCTCTGCTGCCACAGTCATTATTTGAAATCGAGTTTCTTCAGCGTCTTTTGCGCTTCTTCTACCTTGCTTCTTTTCAGTCATCTTCAATTCACACATTTATCTGATTACCACATTCTACACTGTTTTTACTCAAATAAAAAATACTGCACAGTTGGAAAGTAAAGCTTGTGGGTCTGAAATTTTTCAATATACTGCACGCCTGTGTAATAAATCATAATAATTAAATGGAGACGCAAGATGCAATCCAAGGTGTCTATTCAAGCCAAAGCGAGTAAGCAGTTAGGAGCGGTGGGCGTTGCACTGTTACTCGCCGGTTCGCTGAGCGGATGTAACAAGGTTCAGTCAGAAGAAAATGTTCAAGTTGTAAAGCCGGTAAAGCTGTTTGAGATCCCTCAGCAAACCGATATCGAACTTGATAGTTTTATTGCAAAAGTCGATGCCACTGACCGTGCGGCATTGTCGTTCCAAGTGGGGGGCGATATTGAAGTGTTCGAAGTACGCATGGGAGAAGAAGTTGAAAAAGGCCAAGTTTTAGCTGTATTGGACGCAACGGATTACCGAATTGCAGTCGATGCAGCACAAGCTAAATTCGACTTAGCTAATAGCCAATACAAACAGGCGTCAGAGTTGTACTCGAAGAAACTTGTGAGTACCGATTACTACGACCAAGCCGTCAACACTTTTACTGCTGCTGAAGTTGAGTTGGACCAAGCGAAAACAAACCTTGGTTACACAACATTAGTTGCTCCTTTCGATGGCGTGGTGTCCATGGTGTTTGGTAAGCAATATCAGTTGATTGCCGAGAAACAACCTGTTTTCAATATTTTGAATAATGGCGAAATGGATGTGACGTTCTCTATTCCAGTTTCAAAACTTGAAGACCGCTCGATTCAAGATTTCGTCGGTTCAAATATGTGGGTAGTAATGGATAGCCATCGTGGTGTTCGTATTCCTACACGCTTTAAAGAAATTTCTACTCAACCAGACGAAGATACCAACAGCTATCAAGCGGTTGTATCTATCGATAAACCTGACGGTATCAATCTACTGTCGGGTATGACAGCGCAAGTTGAAGTGCAGAAAAACAGATCAGAAACGGGCATTGGCATTGTTGATTCAGCTTGGTTGAGCAAAGACGCGGACCATGGTGAGTTATGGCGTTACAACCCAGATTCGCAATTGATTTCTAAGGTACAAGTCACTCTGAATAAGCAAGGCAATGTGATTGATGGCCTAACGTCTGGCGACTTAATCGTTGAAGCGGGTGTTGACGTTTTATCTGAAGGACAACAAGTAAAAGCTTGGTTACGCGAGGGTGGTATTTAATGAACCTTTCTAAATTATCGGTAGTCGTTGCATCTGTATTGCTGCTTCAAGCTTGCAATAGTGAAATCGAACACCGTGAACAACCTTCGTTACTGGTTTCTACTTTTGAAGTTGGTGCGCCACTGACGGATCAATTCAGAAGCTTTAATGGCCAGGTAATGCCTGCAGAACTGACTCCATTGTCATTCAAGCTAGCAGGTGAGATTCAACAAGTGACAGTAGAAGCCGGTGACGTTGTAGAAAAAGGGCAGCTGCTCGCAACGTTGGACAATGCAACCTACATCCAGGAGCTGACAGACGCTAAATCACAGTTTGAGCTTGCCAGTAAGCAACTTGCTCGTGGTAACGAAATGTTTAGCAGCAAGATGCTATCGCAATCTGAGCACGATCAGCTAACAGCTAACTACAAACTCGCTTCTGCGAACTTGGCATCGGCGGAGCGTAAACTCAGTTACACCAAGCTGCTTGCACCTTTTGCCGGTACCGTTTCTACCGTAGACAAACAACGTTTTGAAAACGCCACACCGGGTGAAACGTTATTAAGCTTGTACCAAAACGACAAAGTGTATGTACGTATACAGGTATCAGATTCGATCTTAGCGTCTATTAGCCCTGACATGCGTTCGAATAGCTATCGTCCTAAGGCGACATTTGGTGGGCACA
Source organism: Vibrio sp. Isolate22 (assembly GCF_022398115.1). NCBI lineage: Bacteria > Pseudomonadati > Pseudomonadota > Gammaproteobacteria > Vibrionales > Vibrionaceae > Vibrio > Vibrio sp. Isolate22. Next base: position 19,366 of record NZ_JAKEUW010000003.1, read on the forward strand.
CAGGGGAATATCCGCTGACTTATTTGGAACATACCAGTGAACTGCACCCACAATCTCGCACTTACGAGTTTTGGATGCAGATGCAACAGCCTGAAAGTGAAATTCTGCCAGGAACAAGCGCGACAGTTAATGTCGATATGGCCAAGGCTGGTCTTAGCGATGTTCAAGGTTACCAATTACCAATGACAACACTTGAAGCGGGTGCAGAAGCGAACCAGTTTTACGTTTGGAAAATGGAAGATGGCCAAGCATTCAAGAGTGAAGTCGAAGTCGACAAAATCAGCGGTCAAGGCGCACTTATTTCGCATGGCGTTGAACAAGGTGACGTACTCGTAAATTCGAATCTAAGAAAACTCCGTGACGGAATCCAATTGTCAGGAAAAGCAGAATGAACATCGCAGAATATTCAATAAAGAACAAAGTAATTAGCTGGCTGTTTCTAGTCATTTTGGCCATTGGCGGTGTCACGTCTTTTGGTAATCTATCCCGTTTAGAAGACCCAGCTTTTACCATCAAAGATGCAATGATTATTTCAACTTACCCTGGCGCTACGTCTATGGAAGTTGAAGAGGAGCTGACTTACCCGCTGGAAAAAGAGATAAGACAGCTTCCGTACATCGACAAGATTACATCGACATCATCGAACGGTATGTCCCAAATTATGGTTAGTATGAAGATGGACTATGGTCCAGACGAACTGCCTCAAATCTGGGATGAAATGCGCCGTAAGATCAACGATCTACAACCAACACTACCAAGTGGTGTAAATTCTGTTCAGATCATCGACGATTTTGGTGACGTGTTCGGTGTGATGATCATGTTGACGGGTGATGGTTATGACTACGTCGAACTAAAGCAGTACGCCGACTATCTAACGCGTGAAATCGAATTGGTCGATGGCGTTGGAAAAGTAAGTATTGCGGGCGATCAACAAGAGCAACTGTTCGTTGAAATGTCATTAGAGCGTTTAGCCGCATTAAACCTTGATATGTCGACGGTGACGTCACTGTTAGCACAGCAAAACAGTGTGGTTTCTGCTGGCGAGGTAATGCTCAATGGGCAGAGTCTAGCTATCAAGCCAAACGGTACATTGAGCACAGTTGAAGAGCTGGAAAATCTGATTATTCATGGTCGTGACACGGGCAATCTGATTCGTTTAAAAGACGTTGCTGAAGTGACTCGTGGTATTCAAGAAAAGCCAGGTAATGTATTAACGTACAACGGTAAACCTGCAATCAATTTAGGTATCGCTTTCTCATCAGGCGTAAACGTAGTTGAGATTGGCAAAGCGTTAGACGCTGAACTTGAACGCTTAGAAAGCATTAAACCAGCAGGTGTAGAGCTGAACTATTTCTACAACCAAGCGCAAGAAGTCGATAAGTCAGTAGCTGATTTCTTGATTAGTCTGGTTGAAGCGGTTGCGATTGTAATCATTGTACTGCTGTTTGCAATGGGTTTGCGTAGCGGTCTGATCATCGGTTTGGTTCTTCTGTTGACGGTATTTGGCACCTTCATCTTGATGGACTACAACAACGTAGAACTGCACCGTATTTCATTAGGTGCATTGATCATTGCACTCGGAATGCTAGTGGATAACGCAATTGTAGTGGTTGAAGGTATCTTGGTTGGCTTGAAAAAAGGCAAAACAAAGCTTCAAGCAGCAAAGGATATTGTAAAACAAACTCAATGGCCGCTACTTGGTGCAACCATTATCGCAATTACAGCCTTTGCTCCAATCGGTTTGTCAAAAGATGCAACCGGCGAATTCATGGGCTCTCTATTCTGGGTACTGTGTTTCTCATTGTTCTTGAGCTGGGTTACTGCACTAACATTAACACCGTTCCTTGCTGAAATGATGCTTAAAGAAGAGGATAAAGTCGACGAAAACGAAGATCCTTACAAAGGTATTCTGTTCGTAGTGTTCGGTGCTTCTCTTAAGTTTGCACTTCGTTTCCGATGGTTAACCGTAGTGAGCATGGTTGCGTTACTTGCCGTTTCGATCGTTGGGTTCGGTATGGTTAAACAACAGTTCTTCCCGCCATCAAACACACCAATGTTCTACGTTGATATGTGGATGCCAGAAGGCACTGATGTTCGTGAGACCATCAAACAGACGGAAAAAGTAGAAAGTTACATTCGTAAGCAAGACAACGTTGAGTTCGTTACGACAACGGTTGGGCAGGGTATGCAGCGTTTTGCGCTAACTTACCAACCAGAGAAAAGCTATGAAGCGTACGCTCAGTTACAAGTAAGAACGACTGACCGCGACACCATGTTTCAGACATTAGAGGCGTTAGACAAAGACTTAGCCAAGACATTTGAACAACCGACATTCCAGTTCAAATTGATTGAGTTTGGCCCATCGCCAGCGTCTAAAATCGAGGCTCGTATTAGCGGTGCGGACCCACAAATACTTCGTAATATCGCAGTACAAGTGGAAGACATTTTGTTAGCCGACCCAGGCTCTCGAAACGTTCGTCACGATTGGCGTGAACGCACTAAAGAATTGGTACCGCTGTTCAACGAATCTAAGGCTCGTCGCCTAGGCATTTCAAAAACCGACTTGTCTGAGACGTTACAGATGGCGTTTGGTGGTTACAACATAGGTTTACTTCGCGATGGTACTCACATGTTACCTATTGTGGCGCGTTTACCAGAAGAAGAGCGTTTTGACTTCGAATCACTTAACAATGTGAAGATTTGGAGCCCATCGCTACAAACTTACATTCCGGTTGAACAAGTGATTGATGGCGTAGAACTTCAATGGTCTGAACCTTTGATTCAACGACGTGACAGAAAACGTACGCTGACGGTTCTTGCTGACCATGATGTGCTGGGTGATGAAACACCGGCAAGTTTGTTTGCCCGTGTGAAACCTAAGGTAGAAGCGTTAGATCTGCCTGAAGGCTACAGCATTAGTTGGGGTGGTGAATACGAAAGCTCTAAAGATGCACAAGAGTCTCTATTTGGTTCATTACCAATGGGTTACTTATTGATGTTTATCATCACGATGCTTCTGTTTAATTCGGTTCGTAAGCCATTGGTGATTTGGTTTACGGTTCCACTGTCTATCATTGGCGTTTCAATTGGTCTGTTGGGTACTAATATGCCATTTAGCTTTACGGCGTTCTTAGGTTTATTAAGCCTGAGCGGCATGATTCTCAAGAACGGTATCGTACTGCTTGACCAAATCAACAGTGAGCTTGCGACAGGTAAAGATCCATACTTAGCGGTTGTTGATAGTGCGATTAGTCGCGTACGGCCGGTATCTATGGCTGCACTTACGACAATCTTGGGCATGATCCCCTTGGTATTCGATGCATTTTTTGGCTCGATGGCGATTACCATCATGGCTGGCTTAGGCTTTGCTACAGTACTAACACTAATAGTAGTACCTGTGATGTTCGCTATCCTATATAGAATCAAACCGTCCACTGCGGGTTATTAGGGATTGATATAAAAAAGATTCTTTTAAGCCAGCCCAGTCAATTTTGACTGGGCTTTTTTGTGTCTATTGAATTTAAAATGCTCAGGCGAGAGCAAACCGGAGCCAAAGCCGAGCATTAAGTGGTATTGGGGTTCAATCAGTATTGAGTTGAGCGAAAAAAGGAGGAGGGGAACTACATGGCAAGTTGTAAGTCGAGTTCAATCGATTGTGGCATCGCTAAGTGGTAGCCCTGGAACATATCAAATCCTAATTCCTGCATGCGTTCTAGCTGTTGCTGAGTTTCAATACCTTCAATCACCGTTTTCGCGTTGATCGACTCAGCAAGAGAGATAGCAAGCTCCATATCGGACGTATCGCCCTCCTCAAACTTAAGCATGACGGAGCGGTCGACTTTAATGATGTGAGGGGCAATGTGTAAAACGCGGCTTTCTGTAGATGCTTGAGTGCCGAAGTCATCGACAGCGATTTGGAAGCCGTTGTCTGCAAGGGAGGTTGCTGCCAATTTGAGCTTTTCTTCACTATCGACGCTTAGTTCAACGAGTTCCATGACGATTTGGTCACAGGATAGGTTTAATTCGTGGAGTCTTTTAGCCAATAAGCTTTCGCTTACTTTTTCTGCGGCAAAGAGTTCGCCTACATTTGGCAGAACATTCAAAAAGAGTTGAAGGTGACGGACAGTCGATTGAGCAAAGTTACGGATATGAATTGCGCGACTCAACCTTTCAACGTTTATTTTATCCGCATTAGAGGTTTCGTCTGAATGAAAGAAGTGATCAGGGCGAACACTTTCGCCATTACTATTAGAGATTCGCACCAAAGCCTCTACACCTATCTGACACATAGAGCGGTCAAATATAGGTTGATAGACGCTTCTTAGAGTGAGGTCTTGATATTTAGCAATAAACTGCATATCGGCATCTACTGATATACAACTAATAAATTCACTTCTGTCTGATAAAATCATATTCGCTAGTAAGGGGGTAATTCATTGACGGACATAAAAGTCGCGGCTGTCACAATATTGACAGGTGTAAGTAAATTGTCAATTAATAAAAACTTATTTGTCGGGTCAATGTATAAATAAATATAATTAACGAAAAATCAGCATGATAATTGATATTAGTCATTAGCGTTACTTATCATTAACTGCAATTAATAGTTTTTATGAATTAATGAGCTGAGTAACATTGTCCATATCATGATGCACCAATTTAAGGCAATACGGGCTATACACAAGAGAAAAGTAGGGTTAAAGGACTAGATTATGGGTGAATGTCAAAGTTGTAAAATCGAACAGCTTTGATCTTTGCATAGAAATGATATCTACTTCTCAAAATACATTCAAAACACCAAGTTGTTATTATTTAACCTAAGTTAACTTTTGGATAAATAATGAGCGCATGATAAATAGATTTTTGTAAAATATTGGGATGAAGGTCTAGAATTTGTATTTTAAGTACAAAGAGAAAAACTGACCGATATTTTTATTGCCACTGAAGTACCGCATAAAGCTGAAGGTACTTGCGGACTAATTGCTGATTACCTGAACGTTTTAAGGGATGGCCAAATTTTATAAAACAGGGGCTAATCCTAAAGTTATTGTTTAGGTCAGCAGCGAATTGAGAATCGCTCTCTCTAAGTGTAATACCTTGCTGGCTGTACTCGTTTATCTCATCAGGCAACTCGCCCATCCACCAGTGCAGTAACTCTCCACTATTCTTGCTGCGGCTAATCCAATGGTCAGACACGATAATCAAGAGATCATTGGGTTGAATTGCAAACCCATACTCCTGTTGCCAGTTATGAATATCTAACATCAATTTTTTACGACAGGTCTTTCCCGCGCTGACCATATGATGGCTGATCATCCAGACGGTCCCGATCTCAGACGAGATTCGAAAGTGTCGTGGGTTATCTACAGAAGAAAGCATCTCTAAAGGACTGATGTTACTTGCATGATTAAAGCTAATGAAGGTGTGCTCCATTCGGCGTGCAAATGCTTTGCCTATGTGATGCTCACTGATCCCTTGGTTGTGCACAGTAGGGTAATGGTGTTCACAAAGCTTTAGGCAATCGTCTTGAAACTGATTAACGCTTTTAATCACGAGATCTAATAACAATGAAGTCCCTTATACATAGTTACTATCTTATTGATGGGCAATAGTACGGTAATTGATGTGTCATTACCTATTAGCAAAGTCCGAGTTCTTGATCCCTATATCAAAATTAGCGTTTGCCGAGCGATTTTCTGGATAGCACTGGCACTTCGTAGGTCTGTATTCTAAATTATGAGGAATTCTAATCAGTTAGAAGGATTTGGTTAGTTAGCTAAGTAGCAGTGAGTTAACGTAAGCTTAGTCAGTTAATCACAATTCTTCTACTTACATTTTATTTGGACACGTTAATGACCATTCAATTAGATTCGAAACAGAAGTCAGAACTTACCCATACGCTTCAGAAGTACCTTCAGGATGAACTTGATGTGGAGCTTGGTCAGTTCGACGCTGAATTCTTGGTTGACTTCATCAGTAAAAAGTTTGGTGCGGTTTACTACAACAAGGGGATAGAAGAAGCACAAAAGGTCATGGAACGAAAGATGATGGATATCTCAGATGAGCTTTATGAGATTGAACAAATCGTTGAAATCTAACGTTGTGCCCAAACTTGTTCAAAAATTTTGAATAACTCGTTTAATTTGAAATGATGTTACCAATGTAAAGCTTGGTAAATACTATGTTACAGAAACTTAGTGTAGGGTACGCTTTGAAAACTACACGACTCGTTAACTTTCGGAATAGATGTATGGAAAACAACGTTAGAAATTACAACCCTTTAGCAAGAGCGATGCATTGGATTTCAGCGCTAACAATTTTTGGTTTATTTGGCGTTGGCCTGTGGATGGTTGACCTTTCATATTACAGCGAGTGGTACAAAACAGCACCAGACTACCACCGTTCGGTAGGCATTCTTTTGGCTGTTGTTACTGTGGTTCGCTTAGTTTGGAAGTTAGTTACCGCGTCACCGAAAGTAGAAGGTAAAGCTTACGAAGTTGTAGCTGCGAAAATTGCTCATGGCTTTATGTACCTTAACTTAGCGGTTTTATTTATTTCTGGTTATTTGATTTCTACATCAGATGGCCGCGGGATCGATGTTTTCAATTGGTTCACTGTGCCTAGTATGGGCGAACTATTTGCAAACCAATCTGATCTTGCAGGAACGGTTCACTACTATGCTGCCTGGGTACTGATCATTATGGCATCAGTGCACGCCTTAGCGGCGATAAAACACCACGTTATCGACAAAGACGATACGCTACGAAAAATGATAGGAGCTTCAAAATGAAAAAGTCAATTATCGCTACAGGATTAGCATTCGCTATGGCAATGCCTTTCGCTGCTAACGCTGCTGATTACGTGATTGATACAAAAGGTGCACATGCATCAGTTAACTTTAAAGTTAGCCACCTAGGTTACAGCTTTATCCAAGGTCGTTTTAACACATTCTCTGGTGATTTCTCGTATGACGCAAACAACGTTGAAGCATCAAAAGTAAACGTTGTTGTTGATACAACGAGTCTAGACTCTAACCATGCTGAGCGTGATAAGCACATTCGTAGCTCTGATTTCATTGACGCTGGTAAGTTCTCAGACGCTACATTCAACAGCACGAAAGTTGTTGATAAAGGCGACGGCAAACTTGAAGTTATGGGTGACCTTAAACTTCACGGTGTAACTAAGCCAATCGTTATCGAAGCTGAATTCATCGGTGCTGGTCAAGACCCATGGGGTGGTGAGCGTGCTGGTTTCGTTGGTACAACTCGTCTAGAACTTGCTGATTTCAACATTCCAGTAATGGGTGCTTCAAGCTATGTAGATATGGATCTACACGTTGAAGGTATCAAGAAATAATCTCGCAATTAGTGGGCGTTTGTAGGTATCAATCTTTTAGCTAATTTCAAAGTTCACTAGATACCTAAACACGACAATTAGAAATAACGAAAGGCGCAAAGTATTCACTTTGCGCCTTTTTATTAACGTAAATGGCAACGCGTTTGATCTGTTTTGTGTCAAATCTTTAGTAGCGTCTTAAGCCACCATTTACTATTAGCCAGTTAACGTTGCTATGACTGATTCATTTACGTAAGCGACTAATCCCTAATCGATTACCTTTACCTTCGCACATCGCATTGCTAGCTAAATTCTTCCTAGCTAAACCGTTGTCAGTTTGACGATTAACTAGTTATGCTGTTTCTAATTCAGCTTCAGCAACCACGTTTAGACGGTCACCGTAAATAGGGCGAAGTGCTTGCATCACCTCAGTTCGAGTGAGGACACCAACCATTACACCGTTTTCTAATACTGGAAGCATGTGTGGTTGGCTTACTTTCATCGCTTTAGCTCGCTCTTCTAGAGAAAGAGAAGTCAGTCGGGTCGCGAAGCCCATGCTAGTAGTAGGGTACAGTTGCTCCTTGTCGATACATAGGAACTCAGCCACATCAACTAGCTTGTCGTTTGCATCGATTGCCACAACGTCACGGCTCATTAGGTCTACGACTTTCTGACCTTTAGTTGGGATGTAATCTTGGCACCAAAGGTCAACCATTACGTCGTGAACAGAGAAGATACCAACAAGACGACCTTCAACATCGCAAACAGGAGCGCTAACAAGTTGAGCGTCTAAAAGTGAATCAATTGCCACTGATGTAGGCATTTCTACGCTTAGTGTAATTGGTTGAGTGTTCATGATTTGCTTGATAGTCGTTGCTGTTTTCATAGTGATTTCCTTAACTGACGTAATTTCTGTTGTTTGTGTAATTGCAGTAATTTTTGCTGCTTTAAGTTGCGGGCGACGATAGATGCTCCAATTGGCTAAGCCGACCAATACCGAACCACCTACAATGTTGCCGATTGTTACTGGCACCAAGTTTGCGGTGACAAATTTCATGATGTTTAGGTCTGCGTACTGGGCTGGTGTTGCGCCAATTTGCATCCAAAAACTTTCTGGTGCGAATGCTTGAATCGTGATGCCTAGTGGAACCATGAACATATTCGCCACACAGTGTTCAAAGCCTGAGCTAACGAACATTGCCACGGGTAAGACAGTCATCATGGCTTTGGTCATGGCATTAGCAGAGCTGAACGTTAACCAAATGGCTAAACACACCAATAAGTTACAAAGCACACCCAAAGCAAAAGCTTGAACAGGGCTGTGGTGCAGCTTGTGTTGAGCAATATTCAGAGCATTTAAGCCCCATTGCCCACCATCCAATTGATACAAGCCAGCTGCGCTTACTAGAGCCAAAAGGAACATGGCACCGATAAAGTTACCGACATAGACCTTGCCCCAAATAGACAGCATCTTAGTGAAGGTAATCTGCTTGTTTGCCCATGAGATGCTTGATAACACTGAGCTGGTAAACAGCTCGCCACCGCAAATCACAATCAGGATTAAACCCATACTGAATGCTAGGCCGCCGGCTAAGCGACTCAATCCCCATCCAGCATCAGCGCTGCCCGTGGTTACCGTGATGTAGAATAAAAAAGCAAGCCCGATGAATGCGCCAGCCATGATTGCCAAACTCAATGTCATGCTGCTGGTTTTATTTGCTTTGCTTAATGCAAACTTCTCTGCTTCCGCCATCATTTCTGTTGGTGAGAACAGTTGATGATTTTCAGAAGTGCTGGTTGCCATATCCCCCCCTTGAACAATCCGTCATGTGTAATTCCTAGTGTTAATGAATTGGTTAATCCGTAATGGTTAATCAGTAATGTTTTGCAGGGCTCGTTGTGTCCTGCCATTCCAGATTAGGGGGTTGGTCGATAGAGGTAAAATTGATAATTTTTAAAAACCACATCAAATTTATTGATATAGCTTGGGTTACGAGTAGAATGAAATTGATTGCTCATCGGCTTAACAAAAACAGAGCAATAGGACACTGATAATTAAAAGAATTAAGGATGAAATTTGCGTTATTCATTAAAGCAGCTCGCGGTATTTGATGCAGTAGCCGATTCCGGGAGTGTAAGTATTGCGGCAGACAAGTTGGCGTTAACTCAATCTGCGACAAGTATGTCTCTTGCACAGTTGGAAAAAATGCTTGGTAGGCCTTTATTTGAAAGGCAGGGCAAGCAAATGGCGCTTACTCACTGGGGTATGTGGCTGAGACCAAAAGCGAAGCGTTTACTGCAAGACGCGCAGCAAATCGAAATGGGGTTTTACGAACAGCATTTATTGAGCGGAGAGCTCAAATTAGGTGCGAGCCAAACACCCGCAGAACACTTGGTTCCAGACCTCATCAGTATTATTGATAACGACTTTCCAGAGATGCGAATCTCGCTCGGTGTACAAAGTACCGATGCCGTTATCGATGGCGTATTAGATTACAAATATGATTTGGGTGTTATCGAAGGTCGTTGTGACGACAGCCGAGTTCACCAAGAAGTGTGGTGTACGGACCATTTAACCGTGGTTGCATCCGCTCATCACCCGTTTGCGAAGCGTGAAAGAGTGAGTTTGGCGCAACTAGAGCAAGCGAAGTGGGTATTACGCGAACACGGTTCGGGTACTCGCAAAGTTTTTGATAGCTCTATTCATCATTTAATTGGTGATCTTGATGTTTGGCGAGAGTATGAACACGTTCCTGTTTTAAGAAGTTTGGTAGCAAACGGCCCATATTTAACGTGTTTACCTTATCTAGACGTAGAGCAGTTTGTTGAATCAGGTCAGCTTGTGACCTTGAATGTTCCAGAGCTTGAGATGGAACGTACGCTTTCATTCATTTGGCGTGCCGACATGGCAGAAAACCCACTAGCTGAGTGTATTAAGCGTGAAGGCAAGCGTATGATGAAAGGCAAACCGTCAGTTCTATAGCGACAATTTGATAAAATACTGATTACTATATATGTTGAATAAGCGATTCCGGTCTCTGTTTAGTGATAAATGCACATTTGCGTACATTATTAATGTGATCACGATCGTCTAAAAAAAGGCGTTCTTACCATAGTATGCTTACTTGATTTTAAGTGAGGCTAAAACCGGTTGCGTTCAATTACGTAATTAGGCTTTAGAAATAGTATGAGTACATTAGTCGCGATTTCATTAACAACAGGTATTTTGTCAGGTCTTTGGGGATGGATAGCTATCTCTTTCGGCTTATTGTCATGGGCAGGTTTCTTAGGTTGCACCAGTTACTTTGCTTCGCCAACAGGCGGCGTAAAAGGATTGGCAGGTAGCTTACTAACCAACATGACAGGCGTATTCTGGGCAATGGTGATTATCGAAAGCTCAACCTTCGCAGGGTTAGAGATTTTAGGCTACGTGATTACTGCTATTGTCGCTTTCTTTATGTGTATTCAAGCAAAACAAGCGTGGCTAGGTTATATCCCAGGAACCTTCATTGGTTGCTGTGCAACGTTTGCAGCAGGTGGCGATTGGCAACTTGTAGTACCATCTTTACTGCTTGGTGGTGTATTTGGATACTTAATGAAAGCAACGGGGCTATGGCTTCACGAGAAATCGACCCAATCTTCGGAAGTTGTTGAACAACACGCTAAACAAGCAAAAGCTTGATGAATACATTAAGCAAACTATAGTTTAGTCACTGTGAACTCTTGCAAGATAACCCCCAATTAATTTGTATATCGATTTATACAGGCACACCATTTGGTGTGCCTTTTTTGGTTTTGGTTACTCTAATAGTACGACGATCTAATCTGCAGAAGAACTTATACCGTCTATCAGAAAAGCTAAAGGCTTAGGTGTTCCCGTTTGCCATCGTGATAACACGTTTTAGTGTCCACCTTAGTAACAATGGAATACATTCTTGCCCTTGGTTTTCACAGTGCGAGACGATAGCCAGTGCAAGGTCTGGCTTTGCGTGTTTCTTCAATACCTTAGCGACGACTTTCTTGGGAGGAATAGGGTGGTCGTAAGGGATCTTAACCATGTCACGGAAAAAGTTCTCGAATCCATTCATATATAAATAATGTTCGATGTCTTTGTCAGGCAACTCCGTTAAGCGATGACGTTCTTGGTCATTACCAAGCTTTGATAGCACGGTTGCTGCGTATTTTTTACCTGCTGCATCGCCATCTGTAACGACATGCCAGTCGATGCCAAACTCTTGCGCGACCTTAATCAATGCTTTGAGGCCTGATTGAGCAAACTCTATAATCTGCACACCTTCCGCCGCAAGGTTGTAGCCACATTGGTTGGCTAACTCATTAAACAGCCATACTTCTGTTTCGCCTTCTACTAATAGCCAGCAACGGGCAAACAGTGCACCAGAGCGGTGGAATCGAATATGAAAACCAATTCTCCTTAGTTCATCTTTACTAAAGTGATTCATGTTCAATTGATTAGCGATGGTTTTGTCTGATTGACGAACCAAACGGCGAATTGATTGCAATGGAACTGCGGCAAGTAACTCACCACTGTTGGTCGTGAGGATTTTCTGCATCGGCAGCTTTTGCATCAGGCTCCAAGCTCTTGCCAAGTGAGTAGGGTGCAATCGACCTTCGGGATCTTCTAAGATCAAAAGTGGACGTGCACAACGCCTCAATTCGTTTGGCCCTTTGGCTTGGAGATAAGCGTTTAATAAACCCATGAACAATAGGCGTGTTTGTTTATTATTAGTTTCTTCTACGAGCTGATGGATACTCTGGTCGTTAGCACCTGCAGAATAGAGCAATCCATCCCTCTGTTTTCTTGGATTACGGCGAGAATTACTTTTGAAAGAGAAATAGTGTTCAACCAAGCTTTGCATAGACTGTAAGCTACTGCGCATTTCCCCTTTGTTTACATGACCAGGGATCGCCATAAGGCGACGGCAGGTATTATCGATTCGTTTTTCGATTCTAGCTTGGCGCGCGTTACCATTATTGCCATTGCCATTGCCATTGCCATTGCCATTGCCATTGCCATTGCCATTGTTTGAATTTCCGTTTGGCGTGACCGACTTAGCATTGAAAGGGCGATCAAAATGCCTTGCATCGCGTAAGCGAATGACTGGATGCAAGGTCATCAATTCTTGTGCGAGCTTTTCTGAATGGTGCAGCTTGAGAGGATTACCATCTAACCCTAAGAATGCATAGTGGGTAGTGGTTTCGTATTGCTCCAACGTCGCGCTGATTCGGTAATAAATGCGATAAACACCAAATTCGTCTTGGACCCAGATGGGCTTGAGCTTGCGGTAACGGCCTGCATTCAATTCGCTCTTGTCGTTGGCTTTGAGCGACAGGACGATTTGGAGGTGTTGAGACTGCGGGTGTGAAACTGAGTAATCGACATGAAAATCGGTCATTTCAAAGTGGTATGGCACACCGTCTGAAGGAAGAACGACGGAAAGGGCATCAAGTAATGAAGACTTACCCCAAGTATTTTCACCAATAAGCGTGGTTAGCTCGTCAAACGCCAATGACATGCGCTTGATACCTCGAAAGCCAGAAATCTCGATTCTTTCTAGTTGCATAGGCTTACTCCTAACGGGGGGCTCTGCTAATTGTTTGAAAGCTAACAGATATCTTTAATCATAATCGAAAAATAGATAATCGGTATGCTCATTTGTCACAAAACCCACTCTTTGTTTATACGCCGCAAAATGAGGTTTTTGATCTATATCGATTTTTCTTTTTCAGTGCAGTTTCATAAAATTCACGATTCTGTCATGATTCCCGACCTAGTATGAAGGGACAAAGAGAGAAGAAAATATGACTAAAAAGAATAAGCCGACAAAGATTGTGTTGGCACACATCAACGACACCCACTCATACTTTGAACCAACGTCATTACAGCTATCACTTAAAATGAACAACCGCATCATTGAACCTTATGTCAGTGCCGGTGGTTTCGCTCGAATTGCAACACGCTTTAAACAGATTCAACAAGACGCTCAGCGACAAAAGGTTGGAACCCTTTTTCTTCATGCTGGGGACTGCTTTCAAGGCACTTTGTACTTCTCACTCTTTAAAGGTAAAGCCAACGCCGATCTACTGAATGCGCTGAATATAGACGCAATGACCCTTGGCAATCACGAGTTGGACATGGGTAATGAACCTGTGGCTATGTTCGCAAAGAAGATCCAATTTCCACTCTTAGCTGGTAACTGGAATTTGTCGAATGAGGATATCAATAAAACTCATACGTTAGCGGACAACGAAATTGTTAAGCCTTACTTAACTGAAACACGAAGTGCTTCTTTTATAACGAAGGCGTTCGATGGCGAAAAAGTCGCTATTTTCGGCTTGAGCATCGATAAGATGGCCAGCATTGCAAACCCTGATATCGATACACCATTTGAAAATGCCCTAGAAACAGCGAAAGCGACCATAGAGCAGATTCATAAAGCCGGTATCAATAAAATTGTTTTACTCAGTCACCTTGGTTACGAAGCCGATTTAGAGCTTGCAGCCAATGTATCTGGTATTGGCGTAATTGTTGGCGGGCACAGCCACCGCTTACAAGGGGACTTCTCAGATATCGGCCTGGTTAAGGACGATGACTACGGCGTTAAAGTGGGCGACACCTACGTTGTGCAAGCAGGCTTCCACGCAATGAGCCTCGGCCATTGCGAAATAGAGTTTGATTCACAGGGTAAAGTGATTCAGTTCAAAGGTAAAAATGAATTACTGTTAGGGCGTCGACTATTTATAGATGCTAAGTTGAGTGAGGTTAGGCAGGACGATGCTCATGATATGGCGTGTGAGTACCTTAATAATCACCCGAACATCTCGGTGTGTAAGAAAGATCCTGAGCTGCAAAGCATCCTTACGGATAAGTATCAGCCTAGGGTACGTAAACTACAGCAACAAGTAATTGCTCATGCAGACACCAAACTTCGGCATGTTCGAATCCCTGACGAAAACGGACCAAGCCAACTTGCACCGCTTGTCGCACAATCATTCCACTATTTAATGAACCAAAAAGGTCATCAGGTAGACTTCGCCATCCATAACTCTGGTGGGGTAAGAAACTCACTTAATAGTGGTGATGTGTCCGTTGCCGATATTGCCGGAAAGCTACTACCGTTTGCCGTACCTATTGGGATGTATGAGATAAAAGGCGAGACCATTGCCGCTATGCTCGAAGGTGCCATTAATAATGCGTTGGATAACGGCGTAGTGGGGACAGGATCGGGCAGCTTTCCTTATACCCATAACTTAAGGTTTTGCTACCACAAAGAAGCGCCAATCGGGCATCGTATCCATCACTTGGAAATTCATTCAGAAGAGTCAGGTTGGCAGCCAGTTTCCCGTGAACGTATTTACCGAGGTGCATCTTCGGCTTACACAATGAAAGGAAAAGAGGGTTACAACGCTGTACTGGATATGATTGGTGACGGTATCGTAACGACTTACTCGATGGCCGACTGTTTTATTGCGTTCTTACAAGACAATCCAGAGTCACTAAAATATAACGAGCCACTAAATTGCATGGAGTGTTTTAGGTAAACATTCGCAAAATGAACCATTTATAAAATTGGCACTGTTTATGCTTAGTTTCTAGGGCAAGTTCCTGTGGAGGCAAAGCATGAATAGGAAAGATTGGTTGGATGCAGCCGCTGTTGTTGGCTGGGTTTCTGTTTGGTCTGCATTGGTATATCTCGTTCCAATGGCGGGCATATAGCATACCTAGGCTCAGCATCTTAACGAGACTCAATAACTGAACGAATGGTATTTAACGTGTTGTTAGCAGGCTTCAGAGCAAGCTATTGCCATGAGTGGTATTGTCGGAATCAATACGAGTCTCTTATTGACAGACGGGCACAAATAAAAAAGGAGCGCTTTGCTCCTTTTTTATTAATTTCTGAAAATTTATCTAGACGAAACAAAGTTTGCGGAATATTATCCACGCGTTTGGGGAGTAGTTAGCGCAAGTTTACGTATCGTCATCTCGTTAGGCCAAGTGTCTATCCGGTGCGTAAAGGTGAAATCCCATATTTCACTTCAACGAGACCAACGCAATCACAGTCAAGATCCGTCGTGGAGCTTGATATGTTTTGTTTGCGGAAGGTCTTTGAACAGTTCTTCCGCCCGGAGGAATAATGAACTCAACTCAATCTCTATTATCTACCAATAGTGAATCCTTTTTTTCATCGCCAATCATGACGACGTATGTGGGCTTTTTCCTACTGACGGTCATTCTCGTTTCTATTGATATTTATCAGACTCGTGGTGGCAACGTCACAATCAGAAAAGCGGCAATCTGGAGTATTTTCTGGTTCTTGCTAGCATTCTTGTTTGCAGGCTCTATCTACCTGTTTTGGGATATTTACGCGCCAAACAGTGATTACACAGCGCAGAAAGCGACCGTATCATTTATCACTGGTTACTTGTTGGAAAAATCACTTAGTGTCGATAACTTATTCGTGTTTGCGATGATCTTCGCGCAATACCAAGTTCCTGAACATCTAAGACCTCGAGCGCTTCTTTGGGGTGTTATTGGCGCATTGGTGTTACGTGCAATCATGATCGCGTTAGGTGCGCAATTACTCGCTGAATACCACTGGGTACTTTATGTGTTTGCTGCGTTCCTAATTGGTACAGGTATCAAACTAGCATTAGACAAGGGCGAAGAGGAGAGTGTGAATACACTACCTGAAAAGCTACTTCGAAAAATTATGCCAGTGACAGAAGATTTCCATGGCCCGGCATTGATGATCAAACAAGGTGCAAAATGGGTGCTGACACCAATGATGTTGGTGATAGGTGCGATAGCGGTTATGGACGTAATGTTTGCTTTGGACTCTATCCCTGCAATTTTCGCGGTAACGCAAGAACCATTCCTGGTACTTGCAGCTAACGTGTTTGCATTGCTTGGCTTACGTTCTTTGTACTTTGTACTGCAAGGTATGATGGACAAGTTCATTTACTTGAAGCCTGCACTTTCATTCATCATGGTGTTCATTGGTGTGAAAATGCTATTGGTTGATAGCGAGTGGGCTATCCCGACATACTGGTCTTTAGCGGTATTGGTTTCTACCATGACGATTGCGGTTATAGCGTCGATTTATGCAAAGAAGCCAGCTATTGAACAAGTAAATTAAAACAAATATAACTTATCGAAAACTCGATAACTAACACGTGGTCAATGAAGCAAGAAATTTATTTATGTAAATTTTATGTGACATTGGCCACTTTTGTTTGTGGTCTTTTTAGACTAAATGCATGATTTAAGCATTGTAATGAATTATTAGTCAGCTTTGGTGAATAGGTATTTTGGGGGGCTTGTTAATGGTTTGTTTTATTAGAAAAACTAATCTCAAAATCTAAATTTAGTCATTTTTTAACCTGCAAAAGATCACTTATTATTCTTGTTATCAGAACGAAACATACAAACAAATTTATAGAGAGGCAATCATGGCTCAAGCAGTACAAATGAATACTATCGCTGTTCCTAACTCTATGGATAAGAAGACCTACTCGGTTAACTTCAAAGGATTGATTGCACACATTTTTGATATTCTTTTCGTAGACAACTCTCCACGTAGTTACTACGCAAGCGACCTATCTGGTCACATGCAGCGCGATATCGGTATTAACCGTTAATCTAAGCGTAAACGCATAGAATAGATGAAATAAAGAATTTAAAAAACGCCAGCTTATTCAGCTGGCGTTTTTGTATCTGAAAGAAAACGTAAAGTATCGCGGTCTTTAGATAAGTAGCTTCTATGAGGATCACGGTATGTCACACGCCAAATACAACTCACGATTGATTAAACTCTGTTTATTTGCCTTACCGATCGGCTTTTACTCTTCAGTGTCGGCAGCGCAAACTTGGAGCCACGAAGGGCAGCCAGCACAAGTAATTGAACTGTTCACGTCTGAAGGTTGTTCTAGTTGTCCTCCCGCAGATGCGTATCTAAGTACATTTGAAGACGATCCAGCACTTTGGACACAAGTTATTCCTCTCGCGTATCACGTCGACTATTGGGATTACTTAGGGTGGGGAGATAAATTCGCGAGCAAGGCCTTTAGTCAGAAACAACGACTATACAAAGCATACGGGGTAACAAGCGGGGTCTATACGCCGGGTTTTGTTGTTGACGGTAAGGAGTGGCGTGGCTACTTCAACTGGCTCGACCGTACATTGCCTTCACTCCCACAACAAAATAATCCCAAGCTGACGGTAAATCATAAAGGTGAGACCTTCAGCGTGAGTTACGAAGGTAAAGGTGACTATGTGGCTCATATCGCTCTATTGGCGATGAATGAAGTCACGAGTGTTAAAGCTGGTGAAAACAGAGGTAAGAAGTTAGAGCACGATTTCGTCGTAGTTTACGATGGTTACCAGCGTGGTGAATCGAAATGGCAATTCAATGTGGATTTCACGCCGTTAGTCGCCAAACCCGATGCCATTGCAGTGTGGCTAACAAAGCCCAACTCATATGCACCTGAACAAACGGTAGCAGGGTGGTTAAACTAGGTCTGCTCAAAGCAAACCCACGGCAAATAACCTATGGCGGCGATAAAGCTGGTCGCACTGTCGTTCTTCATAGGGTGTGAATTGGTTTAATTTGCTGTAACTGGTGACAAAGAGGCGATTTAGTTACGTAATAGCGCTGAAGTACGTTAATATAGCGCGCTATTATTTTAGCTTTGAGTTCCTGCAATTAATGACTAACACCACGACACCAACCAACTTCTCTGATCTTGGCTTAATTTCTCCACTGATGGCTCGCCTTACTGAGCTTGAATATCAACAGCCAACACCTATCCAAGCGCAAGTTATTCCTAGTGTGTTAGCAGGACGCGATTTGATTGCAGGCGCGAATACTGGCTCTGGTAAAACCGCTGCATTTGCACTTCCTCTGTTACAACAGATCCACGAAGGCGCACCTTTAGACCGTCGTTCGGGCAAAGGTAACTTCGTTTCTGGTCTTATCTTAGTGCCTACTCGTGAACTGGCGAAGCAAGTTGCTGACAGCGTTAAGTCTTACGCTGTTCACTTTAACGGTGCGATTAAGACAGTTTGTGTATTTGGTGGTGTGTCGGTGAACACGCAGATGCAAGCGTTACGCGGCGGTACGGATATCTTAGTGGCGACGCCAGGCCGTCTGCTTGACCTAATCTCAAGCAACGCAATCAAGCTAGATAAAGTCAAAACATTAGTGCTTGATGAAGCCGACCGTATGTTAAGCCTTGGTTTTACAGAAGAACTAGGCGCTATCTTGAAGCTATTGCCAACCAAGAAGCAAACTCTGTTGTTCTCAGCAACCTTCCCGGAGCAAGTTCAAGCTCTAACTGAAGAGCTACTCAATGACCCTCTAGAGGTTCAACTGCAAAGCGCGAACGCAAGTACACTGGTTCAGCGTGTATTCGAAGTAGAGAAAGGTCGTAAAACCGCTCTATTAGCGCATTTAATCAAGCAACACGAATGGCGCCAAGCTCTGATCTTCGTGAATGCAAAGAACAGCTGTGAACACCTAGCAGACAAGCTTTATAAGCGCGGTATTATTGCCGAAGTCTTCCACGGCGATAAAGGTCAGGGTTCTCGTACTCGTATCCTAGAAGATTTCAAATCTGGCGAGATCGACGTTTTGATCGCGACAGACATCGCAGCACGTGGTCTGGATATCGAAAAACTTCCAGTTGTTATCAACTTTGATTTACCGCGTAGCCCATCAGATTACATGCACCGTATTGGCCGAAGTGGTCGTGCCGGTGAGGTTGGCTTAGCGCTATCTCTGATCGATCACGAAGACTACCATCATTTCAAAATCATCGAGAAGAAGAACAAGATTCGTCTTGAGCGTGAGCAAATCGAAGGCTTTGAAGTCGATGCAGAAGCGGTAGCTGAATTGATTGCAGCGCTTAAACCTGTTGCGCCGCCTGCTGGCACAGGCAAGAAGAAAAAGAAGAAGAAAGCGGCACAAAACCAAGATGTGTGGCTGAAAAACAACTGATAATGATTCAGTAGATAATCGATATTTTAAAGGCGCTTAAAAGCGCCTTTTTTGTATTTGTTGATTGAGAACATCATTTGTACTAGAGAGGACTCTATCCATCAGTCTAAATCGTCGCCCTAACTCTAAATAGGTCGGTAAACAGCTTCGCAATCATCAAAATAATCAAAAGTGTGGTCAACATAAGTAGTGGCGTCTCAATCTGATAGACAGGAGTAAGATTCAAAGCGCCAGACGTTAGCACGACTAACAAGTTGATCCCCAGAATTCGATGGACCATGAGTTTTGGCGTTGCAAATACTTTCCATATCACAACACTATTAATGAAATAGAACAGGGCAAGTTGCCACAACTCAGTCATCATCGGCATGATGAATACATACTGAAGTAAAATAACGCTACCCGTTCCGATCACTCCGAAAAACGCGTCTTTAATGACACTCGGAGGCATAGTCGGCAGCATAGAAGAAAATACTCCAGCAATCATTGGAAAAACAAAACCACCGGGAACGGGAAGGTATATCCAGATCAGTAGTGACGTGACAAACATTGAAACACCCTGCAAGACTTTCCGGCCATCTTCATTTAAATGTTGAACAAAAGTACGATGCTCTTGGTGCCAGCATACCTTCTGGTTGCTACTCATAACTGAGGGAACACCTGCGACTAACGAGTGAGTAGGCGTCAATAGGTCTAACTGTTCCATATTGTAAATCAACGTCGTCCAATCAATCACTTTCGTTAGCTCACCACAAGTAAATTTCTGTAAACACGCTTGAATATGTGCCATTTCATTGATTCGTAAACGCCACGCTTTAACGTTTTGTTTTAAATGGTAACTTCCGGTAAGTGGTAAGCTTAACAGCTGATAAAGCTTGTTAACGTTAGCTGAATTAGACTCTAACGCTTCGATATCGAGTCGAGCTGGGTCTTGCATCGCTGATAACAAAGTTTCTCTACTTGCTTCAAAGCGCTCAATAAATTGTTGCTCTGTATTGACCGGCCAAAGCACGCGATAAACTAGCGAAAACGTGATTACGCCAAGAAGCGTTTCTTGTATACGTAACACAGCAAAATAGAAGGTCATCTGGTTGTCGAAACCACCCATGCAAGCAATGATTGAGCAAACAGCAAAGCCGATAGAAAAGACATATCCGTATTTGTCATCACTTGACATAAAAATACATAGGCCAAGAAATAGGGTAAAGAACGTCAGAAATAGCAACCGATCTTGTGAAAACATTGCGATAAGCAAAAAAGCATAGCCCGTTCCTAACAGGGTCCCCATTAGTCGGTTGTGACCTTTATTAATTGAATGTGCAAAGCTCTCATTTAATGCCATAACCGCAACCGCAATGGCTGCCCAGTAGGGTTTCTCCCATTGAAACCACAAAGCAAGACAAATCGCGATGACAATTGAAAGCGCAGCTTTGATCGCTTCTTTTGTTGAGGCACTGTACATAAAGATCACCGGTCTATTTGATTATCTTGATCGAAGCCGTCATGCCTACTCGAAGTTGTAATTCCTCAGGGACTTTATCGAGCTTTACTTTAACTGGAATGCGTTGGGCAAGACGAATCCATTGAAAATTGGGATTAACGTTTGGTAGAAGGTCGTTACCAGTGCTTCCATCTTGTTTGGCAATACCGAAACCTATACTTTTGATATGACCCTCTAACAGAATATCGTTGTGCATCATGAGGGTTACCAACGCCTTATTATTTGATTCCACACCCACTAGATCAGTTTCTTTGAAATAACCTTCAATCCAAAAACTCTCTTCGTCGATCAAAGCCACTACTGGAGTATTAGCGACTACTTGAGAGCCAGTGCGCAAATTGAAATTGGTAATATAGCCAGTGATTGGGGCGTAAACCTTCGTAAATTGCAGATTCAATTGTGCTTCTTCCACGTTAGCTTGTGCGAGCTGCACATTAGCCCCAGCAGTCTCAACGGCATTACTCAAATTGTTGAGCGTTAGAATCGGCACTGCGCCAGGTGTTCTTTTTTGTAAATTGAGCGCGCGTTGTTCTTCATTTTTCGCTTTTGCTAGTAGGGCAAGTGCTTGTTTTTGCGTTGCTAAAGCTTTGTGGTAAGCCGCGTTGTAAATACTAGGGTCGATTTCAAAAAGCAGGTCACCTTTGGATACATGAGAATTATCATCGACATGTACTTGAGTGATTTGACCTGTGACACGAGGTGTAATGGGTACAATGAAAGCACTAACCTGACCATCCCGGGTCCAAGGGTTACTTGTATAAGCTTGATAGTAGTTATAAGCAACAGTCCCTGAAGCTACGACCAATAGTAGTGAAATGAAATAGCGTTTAATCATGACTGGAGCCTTATAAGAAGGGGATAAACAATCCAATTGCGCCGGTAAACAAGACTATTAAGCAAACCTCTGCGATGGCAGGGAAGGCAACAAACTTATGTAACCCGAATTTGGTTGCGATTGCTCCTGTTAACATTGTGAGTAGGTAAGCTAGAGCAACTACCAATAGCAATGGGGGGAAGTAAATCTCACCCCAAACCAATTCGTGCGGCATTGTATTCATGTTTATTTTCTCTAACGTTTGAAGGCGGTAACGATAAAAGAATTCAGGCGAGGCTCACAATCGCTTATAGAGGATCCGATCCATCAAAGTGGTCATGTTTCGGTATATACTAGAGGGAGCGACACTTAGGTGTGGTGAATCTGTAATGCACTGAACCGATAACGAAGAAAGTACACAAGACATAATGAATTTTAGTATTGAACAACTTCTCGCATTTGTGACTGTTTATGAGCAATTGTCATTTAGTAGAGCCGCCATAAAGCTTAACAAGCATAGAACGACGGTTGGCCAGGTGATTACTAATCTAGAAGATCATCTTGCTGTTAGCCTTTTTGAAAGGGTAGGTCGTTCAGTAGAGCCTACGGAGGATGGGCACCTGCTTTACCATTACGCAAAGCAGACGATTGAACAGGCCCGGACATTCGACAAGGTTGCTCTAAGCCTGTCTTATGGTGGGTTGGAGAACATCACCATTGCTTACTCGAGTATTGTCCCTCAACGTGTTTTGGTGGATATTCGAAAACAGCTCAAGCATGATTTTCCAATGATGCGAGTAAATTTTCTGGTTAGAAACAAAGAGGAAATCAAACAAGGGCTGAAAAATGGCGAATATCACTTCGGCCTTGTTAATGTTCATAATAGTCGAGCTATGCACAGTTTAGATGCCACGTTTTTAGGGCACTTTGAGTTTTATCCGTTTGCACAAAAAGGCGGTGCAATTGCAGCTTTAGACAAAGATGAAGTGTTAGTGGCTTTACGTAACTCGAAGCAGTTCGTATTGAAATCGCAGATCGATGAAGGAATGTCAGAAAAGATTATCGTTAGTTCTGATTACGAAGAGATTGATCAGCTTGCATTGATTATCAAAATGCTTGAGGCAGGGTTAGGTTGGGCATTGTTACCGAAAGCGTTTTTTACTGATTATGAGTTTTCAAAATATCAGATAGAACCGATACACTCTGAACAAATGGTCGAAGGCTTCAAGTTTGGCTTTGCCTTGTGGTGCCCTCACTCAAAGCAAGTGAGCGAGGTGAAAGGCTCAATGTTATCTGTCATCACGGAGTATCGAAAACGACTCGTTAACAGCTTAAAATTATCCGAATCTTAAACAATAAAAAGGCGCTAAATTAGCGCCTTTTATTTTTCTATCAGACTTAATGCGAGATTACTTCTTACGACAGAACTCAGCGATCACATACATTGATTGACCGCCGTTAGTTTTACCAGAAACAAGCTTAGGATCGTCACCAACGCTGATTCCGCGGATAACCGTACCTTGCTTAATTACTTGGTTAGTACCTTTAACTGGAAGGTCTTTGATTACTGTTACGTCGTCACCTTTTTTAAGTTCAACGCCATTGCAATCAAGAGGCTTGTCATCAGCAGACATGCCGATTTGTGCCCATACTGATGTTTCTTCTTCCATGTACATCATATCTAGCGCGTCTTGAGCCCAGCTTTCTGAGTTAAGACGAGTTAGTTGGCGCCATGCTGTCACTTGAACAGGGGCTTCTTGGCTCCACATGCTGTCAGTTAGGCAGCGCCAGTGGTTAATATCTTTAGGCTCGTCAATCTCACCAAGACATTTGTCACATACCATGATGCCGTGATCCACTGTTACGTGGCTGTGTGGCGGTACTGCGTATGCAGTAAGAGAAGAATCAGAACCACATAGTTCACATTTAGATTGGCAGCGTTCTAGCATAGTAGCTTCAGAAGACATAATGGACTCACATTTATTAGGTATTAATTTACGGAGCTATTATCCACTTTATTTACAATAAAGAAAGAGGTCGTACGGTATTCTGTCTTGATTAATTTTAGCCGAGATCAACCATTTGTGTTTTAAAGTTTTATGCAAACGGTTAACTAGGCTTAGGTAAAAATTGCGGATACAAAAATGCCAGCGGTTAGGCTGGCATTTGGTTTCAGTGAAGGAGAGTTATTGTTCCAATACCGCTCCATTAACTGAGCCTGCTGATAAAGCATTGTCTACCAAGAAATCTGTAGCTTGTGTCTGCATGCTAATGTGATGGTTTAAATCTAGTGGCATAGGCGTAGTGTCATCTTGAGGAGCGACAAATGTACTGTGCGATGCCACATCACTAAACTTAACAAAGTCTTTAGTGCCGTTTGGGGTTGTGTTATTTCCATCTACTACTTCTAAGCTAAGTTTTGTAGCAAGTGGTGTAGTACCAGCGAACGGTGCATCCACAACAGTATTTGGCACAGTTTGATCGTCTTGTACTTGTCCCATATAAATAGGCATCTGAGTTGAAGCTGCTAGCAAGTAATCAGCATTAGTAAACGGGTCTACAGTATCTAACACGGTTTGTGCCGCATAAGCGAACTGTTGGTATGCTGCGGTCATTGTTGCTTTTTGTGCCGCAGTTGCATTACTTTCAAACGTGTTATAACAAACTTGATCTGTTAAACCCGTACAGTTAGCACTAGCGAAACTTGCGTATTCAGTAGAAGCGCCTAGTGCTACGTTATGCTTAACTTGCGGGCCAAAGAACGGTGAACCCAATAAAAGGTTAGATATTTGTCCGCCAGAGTTTTCAATAGCTGCAGCGCTGAAGCTGTATAAAGCATCGGCACTTGTGCTTCCCAGCGAGCGATTTGAAGCAGCGACAGCAGTTGTTCCAACAATACCGCCTAATGAATGCCCCAAGAACTTAACCTGTGATCCAGCAAATGCTTTCAAAGGCGAACCGGCAAGTAAACCAGCTTGCAAAGAAGCAGTTAAAGAGGCTCTTAAGCCCATTACATCCAATGAACTTTGGCGTACGTTATCGCGAGCTACAGGTAGGTTAGCAAGGTTCAAGTAAGCCAACACATCTGCGTTCGCTGAACGGGTTTCATCTAGACTGCGCGTACCATGTATTGGTAAGTCAATTGCGATAACAGCAACGCCAGCTCTCGCTAAATTGTAAGCGAACGCATAAGCATTTTCTTTAGCAGAGGTTATACCGTGTTGGTAAATCACCACATCAGTAGGATCTGCACCATTAGGTGTAAATAACAAAAACTCTACAGACTCTAATGATTTTACCTGAGGAACTGGAGAGTATTTCGTAATAACTCTTTCGCTATCAAGTGGTGAACCATCTGCTAAAGTCAGGTTTAGGCCAACCAGTTTAAGCTGTTCTGTTTGGTCAGTCGCTAATACACTAGTATCGATACCTGCTGCAACTAATTGAGCAGCCATGTTAGCTTGCTCGTTAGCATCTCGTAAGGCATTTGATACTTTAGCTAAGCTAGGCATACCTGATTCGAATGGCTGAGAATTCCATTCGCTAGTATTGGTTTCTAGGTAATAAGGTAACTGAACGAAACCCTGAGTCACATCAACGTTGTCAGTACCACCGTATAGTCCGTTAATCGCCCCCTTTAGAGTAGCGATAGTTGTCGCGTCACCGCCAGCAACATATTTATCGAAGTCTGTATCGTTTGCTAATGCTGTAGTGAAGAGTTCTGTAGAACCGAATTGCATTGTGTAAGCTGCCGTAAGATCGACAGAGTTAGGGTTTGCGCTGCCTTTCCAGACACCATTTAGGTTTGTCGCTGCCAATCCTGTTGCCGTAGCGCCTTTAGTAGCAAATAGCGTGTCTCCAACAGACTCAGTAGTAAACCAAGTTGAATAGATGATGTTGTCTGTATCCAGGTTAATTGCACCTGCTGCTGTCGCGCCAGCGAAGATCTTCTCAACCCCTTGAGTGACTTGTTGAGCTTGAGCAAGGCTACCTTCGGTATAAATCACTGCACTCGATTTTAGTGCAGCGTAACTTGCTGACATACCAACAGGATCACCATTCACATCCGTAAGTTCGTTTGACAGAGCCAACACATACTCACTGGAGGCATCAAGTGAATCATCAAATTTGATCGTGAACGTGTCAGTTGCAGAACTAGATGCGACCTTAAAATCAATACCTAGCGTCAATACCTTTGTAACACTTGGTGTGGTCTCAGATGTAAGTGAACCACTAAGTTTTAAAAGATAAACGCCACCAGTCGCAGCACCATCCGCTAATCCAGCACCTTCAAAATCCATGATGATCGGCATAGAGGTCGACCAACCATCCATGGTATTCATTGCGGCAATAGGGTTAGTCAATGAGTCGTCACCACCAGTCGGTAGGCCGAGTGTGCCGTCTGTCGTATCCATCAACGCAAAGCTTGGAAGAGGAACTGCGATGTCTGCACCTGTTAGCTGAAACTTGATACTCGTTGCTTGTGCAAGTGAATCTTGGATGTATTGCTCATACTGAATTGCTGTTGAAGCACCAGAGCTTGATGTGTCGTCACCACAACCAGCAAGAAACATTGCTGAAGCAAGCAGCGAAACATTAAATAACTTTTTCATGTTTTGTAATTCCGTTTAGTTGAAGGTGTAGTTCATTTGAATCGCAGATAGATACGCAACCGCATCACCAGAGAACTCTAACTCTTGGCCTAGTTCGTTAGTTTCTTTGAAATCACCATCTTTACTTTGTACAAGGGCAAAACCAGCATCGAACGAAAGGTTAGGGCTGTACTGGTAAGTTAAACCTGCGCTGTACCAAAAACGGTCACTATCAGGGATACTTAACGTCGCTTCACCCGCTTGTTCGTCGTATGCAAGACCAGCTCGCAGAGTCCACGCTTGGTTCAATTGATAAGTCGCACCTAATGAGTAACGGTTGTTATCGTCGTAATGTTCAGTCTTTTTGAAACATTCACCATTTACACAATCTGGACTGGTCGCTTTAAGTTCTTTGAAGCTACTCCAACCCGTTTGCTGCCAACCGTAGTGAATTGCCCACTGGTCAGTCAGTTGGTGAAAAGCGGAGATTTCTATAATCGAAGGTAATGTGATCTTAAGGCGACCTGTTGTAGATGTAGCACTGCCTTGTACGATGCTTCCGGTGTAATCGTTAAAGTCACCATCATCAAAATCTAGGTCGACTTCAGAACGATAGGCGATAGCGAACCGATTGTTTTCGTTTAACTCATATAGCGCACCAACGTTCCAACCGAATGCAAAAGTTTCACCCGTCATGCTAATCAGTTTGGTAGAAGCAGGATCACCGGTAATGTTAGAAATTGAACCTTGGTGACGGTTCAGTTCTGCCTCAGCGTAAACAAAGTTCACGCCGGCACCAACGCTGAATTGTTGGTTAATTCGATATGCTACGTTTGGATTGATGTTAACAGAGAGCAGAGAAGTATCACCGGCGAGATCGCCAGCATAGATATCGTCTGGGTAGTCAGTCGCTACACCATAGTTTGAGAACATTCCGATACCCCAAGCCCACTTTTCGTTGATTGGGCTGATGTAATAAGCGGCCGGAACGACTTGCAAAGGTGCAACGTCATTGGACTTCTGACTTTGACCGCCAGAACCCGGAACATTGTTCTGTGTAATATCTACTTCTGGATCAACGATAGAAACCGCGCCTGAAAATTGGGCTGTATCAAATAGGGTCATTGCGGCGGGGTTTCTTGCTAGTACACTCGCGTTGTCAGCTACTGCACCTTCACCTGAAAACGAGCGACCAAGACCTGAAGCAGAATGCTCAGCAACTTGGAAGCCAGCGGCAAGTGAATTACATGCAAATAGCACTGACAGTGAAACGAGAGAGCGTTGTATTGTTTTCATCCTTGACCCTCCTAGGGCATCAAATTTCATTATTCTTGTTTGAAAACACACTGAGCATTTTTGGTGTTGAAGCTCTAATGTAAACAGCATGTTAAATTCATGTTTTATATAAAGTCAAAGAAAGAGTTGTTATTTTGTGAACTTATATTTTTGAGGGGCGGCACTTTAACATCAATATTATAAATACAATCAATGATTTATTCATGGTTGGAGGTGTGACCAGAACGTTTATGCACCATTGCGGTACAAATAGTGTTCAACAGCTCAATATGTAACGATTTTGTTTCTGTTTACCGCCATTCCCTAAATCGGCATAATATCGGCTCATTTTGATGGTCATTTAATTGGAATTTATAGTTTGGAATTACTCGCGATAGAGTTTCTTGGTAAACCGCTTCGTTTAGAAGGATCGATGGCAGGGTGGCAGCAGCTATTTTGGGACAACACATTAGTGTCTCAATTAGATGCGACTTCGGAAGATGGTGATGTGCGAACACACACATTTATGCTTCGTTCTGGCGAAGAAACGTTGCAGTGTCACGTCGAATCTACGGTACAGTGGCAACCTTTTGAGATGGCTTATAAGGCGCTGGTTAACGGACAGGTCATCACCGAAGGAAGCCGTAATACTAAAGACATCGAACAGCAAACTCCGGTTGTCGCGCCTAAACCTGAAAAGCGTTTTAGCCTGATTGGGTTAGTATCGCTTGGAATGAAAGCGCTTAAGAGTGCTAAGTTGATTAAAGTGGTGCTTGCATCTGCAAGTTTAGCGGCCTATTCGTGGCTATTTTCTATCCAGTTCGCTCTCGCTTTGATCGCTTGCTTGATGTTCCATGAATATGGTCATATTAGAGCCATGAAATACTTCGGTATGAAAACGAAAGGTATTTATCTTATCCCTTTCCTTGGTGGCTTAGCACTGTCTGATGAAAAGATTAATACACGGTGGCAAGATGTCGTTATCTCAATCATGGGGCCTTTATTTGGACTGATATTGTCGCTTGTGTTTACCGTTTTGTATTGGGTGACAGGCGAGATGTTCTTTGCGGGCCTTGCGGTATTTAATGCCTTACTAAACTTATTCAACTTGCTACCAATTTTGCCTCTCGATGGTGGTCATGTTCTAAAAAGTATCAGCTTTTCAATGAACAGCGTGCTCGGTATCGTTCTGTGTGTCGCAGCCGCGGTTGCTGGAGTTGTGCTTAGTTACCAGTTAAATCTAACTCTGTTTGGTTTCTTATTGATTATGGGCAGTGTTGAAATCCTGTTTGAATGGAGAGGGCGCCACCATAGCCATTTATTACCACTAGATAGATATGGCCAAGTAGTTTCTTTCCTTTGGTATGTAGGTCTAGTTTCTAGTTTGATCGGCGTTATTTGGTATTTCGCTTCTACGGGCGACCAGCTACTAAGCCTACCGTTACAGATCCTTGGTACTTAATACTCTCGCTATAGAGTAAAGGTCAGTACTAAAATCTAGCTAAACTAAAAACGCCCTAACCATTTGGATAGGGCGTTTTCTTATCATGTGTTAGTCGAGCTCTGCTATAAAGGTTCTCTTCGCATTGAGACTAGGCTTTGCAGTTTGGCCTTGCGACGTTTGATTTTGGCAATGTCGTGATCTTGGTCTGTAGATCTTTGATTCGAGTACTGTGAGAAGGGTGTGTCGATAGCAATTCTGGTGGTTGGCTTCCGCCAGATGCTTTAGCCATGTTTTACCATAAGTCGACACTCTGCCTTGGGTCGAAACCGGCTTGTGCCATATACTCTAAACCAACGATGTCGGCCTCAGATTCTTGTGTTCGACCATAAGGTAGAATCACACCATATTGGACACCTAAACCTAACGCAGCCATGGTTACCCCTTGATATTGCTTGTATTCAGATGAACCCAAAGCAACACTCGTAATCGATAAACCTGTATTGGCGATCTGAGATTGGGACAAACGTTCGTTGCTGTGATCAGCTAAAACGTGTGCGACTTCGTGCCCTATAACGGTCGCTAGTTGATCTTGATTTACAGCTACGTCAAGTAGCCCAGTGTACACACCAATTTTACCTCCGGGTAAGGCAAACGCATTTACTTGGTCACTATCAAAAACAACCACTTCCCATTCGCTGAAACCTTGCTTAGGGATATGTTGAGTAATGCTATTCGCTACACATTGTACATAAGCGTTGGTCTTTGCATCTTTACTGATAGGTTGCTCTTTCTTCATCTGTTCGAAAGATTGTGCACCAAGCTGAGACATATCTTTGTCTGAAAAGAGCAGCAATTGATTTCTACCCGTTGGGGAAGCGCTGCACGCGGTTAAGCCTGCGAGTGTGAGAAGCGAGGCAAACTTCATCCATGACGTCATACAATATCCTCTGTGTATTCGGTTTTTATGCATGTTAACATCAACTTGCGCAATGGCTAATAGCTGTAAGATAACTTATTAGATGTAAGACACGAACAGACACCATTAGCGAAACCTGCTCAAGTCATACGATATTAATAATTAAGGACCCTGCATGACCATTTGGAAAAAGCCTGTTGACCTAGATACCTTCAACGCAACCTCAAAGAATACCTTAATTGAGCACCTCAACATTGTTTATACCGAGGTAAACGACAATTCATTAGTGGCGACGATGCCAGTTTGTCACTTCACTCACCAACCACTTGGTATGCTTCATGGTGGCGCTTCCGTTGTGCTTGCAGAAACGCTCGGCTCATTAGCAGCAAATTTCTGTGTGCCAGAAGGCTACTACTGTGTCGGGCTCGATATCAACGCGAATCATGTAAGGTCGATGCGTGAAGGGCATGTAATCGGTACCGCTGAGCCTATTCACCTTGGTGTATCGACACAAGTATGGCAGATAAACATCACTGACGAGCGTCAACGCTTGGTTTGCACAAGTCGTCTCACCATTGCAGTAAAAAAGCACAAGCGATGAATCACTAAACTGTTAGACCCATTGTGACTAACGGTTTTAACTCCATTACCCACCATAATCCTAGTTTGAGAAATCCATGGTCATAACCTTTAAAAGTGGAAAAGTCATTGCAACAGCACATGAGCTTGTTGTGCGTTTAGATGGTGAACATAGAGTCATGCTACAAGCACAGGTTGATGCCATTCAACTGATCGGAAAAGGGGCAAATGTCATCTCCGCAAATGGCTCTGAGTGTAAGTGGTCAATAAAACTCGATGATGAGCAACAACTTCGCGACATTGCCAATGAAATTGGCTGTGATGTCATGTAACTCTATAGCGTCTAAGCACTTTTGGTGCTTGTCGCCTCTCTATATTTGAGTAGGGCTGCCTAAATTCGATAATTCTGTGTAAAAACATTATCAGTTAGATTGATTTTCGCTAATAAAATGAGGAAACTGAATTCAATATGCCTTGATTAAGTTTTCCTCTTTATGAGTAGCCCAAGACTTCGCGTTCAATTCGAAACCCTATTTGAATACTTCGATGGTAAAGACTCTGATGTTCAGCTCGATGACATAACAGATGTGCTCTGTTGTACCCGTCGAAATGCTAGAATGGTTCTCAACAAACTCGAAGAAGAGGGCTGGGTAGAGTGGCTACCTGCAGCTGGTCGAGGTAAGTTATCCCAACTCATCTTCAAGCAGAATCGTTGTGACGTTAGCGAAAACTTGGCTAGACGCTATTTAGAAGAAGGTAAGATTGGACAGGCACTGTCTGTCCTTGATCAAAATGCCGCGAAGCTTACTCAAGTCATCCAAAATTACTTGGGCGTACAGTACCAAGAGGGTGAACAGGTTATCCGTTTGCCTTATTATCGTCCGCTCTCCATGCTTAACCCGACCAAGTCGATGCGTCGTTCAGAGCAACACATCGCCTGCCAAGTATTCAGTGGTTTAACTCGCTTGGATGAGAATGACCAGTTACAGCCTGACCTTGCGCATTCTTGGCAAAAAATCAGTGATCATCAATGGCGGTTTTTCTTAAGGTCAGGGGTTCGCTTTCATAACGGCGAACCACTTATGACAAATCATGTAGTTGATACGCTGCTAGCGCTAGAACCACTCAACATGTTCTCCCATATTAAAGACGTATCATCTCCGGCTAATTGCGTGGTTGATGTCTTTCTCACGCGCCCAGATAAATACTTCCCGCTTGCACTCACAGAATCTGTCGCAAAAGTAACGTTACCGATGATTTTGCGAGGTGAGGATTATGATATTCGTCCAATTGGTACTGGGCCGTATCGCATTGAGAAGAATGACGAAAAACAACTCGTGTTAACCGCTTTCAATGGCTACTTTGGTTTTAGGCCCTTGATCGACCGTGTGGAAGTTTGGGTTGTAGATGAAGCCTATTCATCGATGGTTTATCCGAGCCTTTCGAAACCTGTTATGGCTGATCGCGGTGATAGCGACGAGGTAGAACTTGACCCGGGATGTACCTATCTACTGCTCAATAGAAAGAAAGGTATCGCGAAGGACCCAGCATGGGCTGAGTTTTTGTCTAACGCTCTAAATGCTGCCGACCTGTTTGTCCATATCCCCAAAGATACAGTTATTGATTTGGGCGTATTGCATGCTTACGGCATCAAACCAGGTTGGTACGATATCAAGTTAAAAGTCCCAGTATGTCCACCAGCCGATACTAAGCCTTCGATTAAACTAGCATATCAATGCCAACATCCTATGTTTCCTACGCTTGCTAAGGCCATCGTTACGGTACTCAAGCAATATAATGTCGATGTGGAGCTTTTCGGCTATGAAACCGATCCACCACATGCGGATGACGTGGATATTTGGATTAACCCTATGGGAATTGCAAATAACAGAGACGATGCGTTGGCATGCTGGCTTATGGATTACAGTTTTCTTGATGAATCGAGCCCGGCAGAAGACTTTGATCAATGGTGTCATATGATTGATCGTTGGCGCTCAGGTGAATTTGAACAATTCCCAGCAAGGCAGCTTGGTAAGCAACTGGTACAAAGCAACCAATTGATACCTATGTTCCACTGTTGGTTAGGGGTTAACAAAGACCAGTGCGGTACCTTACAAAACGCGAAGTGCAATGCGCTCGGTTGGTTCGATTTTAGCCAAGTTTGGGTTAAGCCTGACGTTGATTAATACGCGAATAGCTTCTCAAAGGGCAAGGGAACAATAATGCAAACCGTCTTAGTGACATTTATTACGCTGGTGGCTTTTGCGGCAAATTCTGTGCTGTGTCGATGGGCATTGATGGATCAAACCATCGATCCTTTGAGTTTTTCTGTTATACGTATTTTATCTGGCGCGTTTACTCTATTGATTTTGCTAGGTATCGCGTCCCAAAATAGCAATAACACAGCTGAGCCTAGTCCCACATCGCTGTTTTCTAAGCTCAAATCTCAATTCAGTCTAGTCTCCATAGTGTCATTGATCGTTTATATGTTCGGGTTCTCGTTTGCATATTTAGAACTGGGAGCAGGGCTAGGAGCGTTAGTACTGTTTGTTGCGGTGCAATTTACCATGATTGCCGCTCATCTTATCTCCGGTAACAAGATGTCCTTGATTGAGTGGGCTGGCTGTTTGCTCTCTGTTTCAGGGCTTATTTATTTACTGATGCCGACCAGTTCAACCAGTACACCTGATTTAGTTTCAATTTCGCTAATGTCATTGGCAGGTATCGGATGGGGTATTTATACCTTGGCCGGCAAGCGATCTTCAAATGCTCTGCTGTCAACAACGGCTAACTTTGGGTTCTGTTCTTTGATTGTCTTGGTGTTGATATCACCGTGGCTCGTAACACCAAGTAAAGCTCTTGATATTTCGATGTCTGAACAAGGGATCATTTATGCCGTGTTGTCTGGCTCTGTAGCTTCAGGGGTAGGTTACAGTTTGTGGTACTACGTAGTGAAGAAGCTCAATACTGTTGTGGCATCCATCGCACAGCTTTCGGTTCCGGTTATTGCAACGCTCGGTGGCGTACTGTTGCTTTCGGAGCCTGTCACCATGCAATTCGTTATTTCATCAACCATCATATTAGTCGGCATAAGCTTAGTGCTTGTAGCGCCTAAACTTAAACAATAAGAATCAGCACGTTACCTTTATGGCGAAACCAAATAAGAAGCAACCTACGAAAACCGTTCAAATATTTTGCGCGAAATGCAAAACACAGTTATTCAAATATCGAAAAGGCGGTAAGGGTGCGCTCGTAAAATGTTTTAAGGAAAGGATTGTTGAAGACTTTACGACAGAGCCCTGCATTTGCCCTGAATGTGGAATTGAGTTTGCTCGAGATACCTTAGTACGAGGCACACCCGCATTTAAGTTCGTGGGTGGTAAGGTCACTATGAAATAGCCATGAAGCTAAAATACAAAAAATGCCACAACGTAAAGCACGTGTGGCATTTGAAATTGTGTCTTGAATAAACTGAGTTAACGCAGTGCTTGGCTACACTTTAGTACGCCCTTGAATCTTGAGAAGCAGCAGTGAGACGATCGCTCCGGTCGTATCACATAGCATGTCTTTTTGCGCATCCCAAATATCACCTTGTGACCCAAGGAAAGCGATACCTTCATCACCACCTGCGATTTCAGCATACCACCACTCAATAATCTCATAGCCTGCCGCAACACTCATGATGGCAAACAGTGCAAAGAAGCACGCAATCACGGGTTGAGCCAATTTCTTCCGAATTAGATACTCAGCGAGCGGGTAGGCATAAAGCCCGATAGAGAAGTGCGCGACTCTATCAAAATTGTTGCGCTCAGAGCCAATTAACTGATTAAACCAATCGAACGGTACTTCCGCAAAAGTGTACTTAGCACCAATCGTGTGCAGTGCCAACCAAATGAACATCAAAACATAAGCGGTTTTTGAAAACGTTAATTTAGTCGATAACCACCAAATCCCGACAAGATTCAGTAGGGCGGGTACGATTTCTGCGATCCAAACTGCTCTTGAAGACGGTGCAAACGCTGAGAATAGAAAAACAACGAGATACAACGCAGTGAGCGAGAGTAGAGGTCTATTTTGAGCAAGTGGCGTAATTGTCATCATCAGATCCTATATAAGTTTGATGTATAGTTACACAATAATGAACACTGTTCAATTGGGTTTTAATTACCAAAATTGTTGAAAAGTAGCGTTATCGCCCAGTATCTAGACAAACGGTTGCGAGAGTTTCACTAAAGTTTGATTTACAACAAAGCGATCCATAAAATCCCCGTATCACTACATAACAAGAAAGAAAGTCATGAAACTGGAAACTGTCGATTATCTTGCTGACGACGCAGCAGAACAATTTGTTCGCTCTTTACGTGAAACTGGATTTGGCGTACTGAAAAACCACCCAATCCCGAAAGAGCTTGTTGAGTCAATTTACGAGAACTGGTACCAATTCTTTATCTCTGAGGAGAAAGAGAACTTCCACTTCAATGTTGAAACACAAGATGGATATTTTCCACCTTCAGTGTCTGAAGTTGCAAAGGGCCACACGGTAAAAGACATTAAAGAGTACTTCCACGTTTACCCTTGGGGCCAAATTCCTGAGCAGCTTAAAGAGCAGATTCTAGATTACTACCAACGCGCTAATGCTTTTGCTCAAGAGCTATTAGGTTGGGTTGAAGCGCACGCTCCTCAAGAAGTACAAGAAAAGTTCTCTATCGCTCTATCAGAAATGATCAACGGCAGCGAACAAACTCTACTTCGCGTACTTCACTACCCACCAATGCAAGGTGATGAAGAACCAGGTGCTATCCGCGCTGCAGCACACGAAGACATTAACCTTCTTACTGTGCTACCTGCAGCAAACGAGCCAGGCCTACAAGTTAAATCTCAAAACAACGAGTGGCTTGATGTACCTTGTGACTTCGGCAACATGATCATCAACATCGGTGATATGCTTCAAGAAGCATCTGGTGGCTACTTCCCATCAACGACTCACCGTGTAATTAACCCAACTGGCGCTCGCCAAGAAAAATCACGCATCTCACTGCCTCTTTTCTTGCACCCTAAACCAGAAGTGGTGCTATCTGAAAAGTACACAGCAAATGAGTACCTAATGGAGCGCTTAAGAGAACTAGGCGTTATCTAATTAGTCAGACTTCATACTCTAAAGGCCAGCATCACGCTGGCCTTTTTGTTGTTAGAACATATAACTAATTGAAATTTGTTTATTTTGAAACTCGACAAACCGCGATAGATCGCTTTCAATTAATAATACACACAAATGCATATGGTAACGGGCCCAATCAATTATGTTAGACAACCCAGAATCATCGAGCCACCAAGACATAAGCCGTCATTTTCATGCTCATATGGAAAACCCGTTGCTCTGGCCAATAATGGAAGTGCTGAAACAAAAGCCAAGTGGGTGGAAGGTGCATACCCTGGCCGCACATCTTAATGAACTCGGTTTCGTTCCAGTGTTAGACCAAGTTCCAGAGAAGGAGTTATTCAAGAAGAACTTCTTAATCATGAACGCACTCTACCAACTGCAAGAGACACTCTACCCAGATAATTGGCTTCAAGTTCAGGCGATGAACATAGAGCTAATGTGTGGCCGATACCATGGAAGCACACACGCTATTGACCACCAAGACCCGTTGCGTGAGTACTATATCGACTGGTCAAACTATGAGGCCGAAGAGGGTGAAGTTAGAAGGCTATTGAATGAGTTTTGGACTCGATATAAAAAGTATGTGGGTGGTGTCGAAACAGACATGGATCGAAGCCGCGCATTGAGTCTATTTGAATTACCGCTCGACGCTTCCCCAGAGGAAATTCGTAAGCAGTGGAGAAGGCTAGCACTGCGCTGGCACCCAGATCGAGATCAAGGTAACACGGCTCAGTTTCAAAGATTGTGCGAAGCGTGGCACGTCTTGCGAAGCTAAAATTCTCAGTTAGATGTATTGTGGTTTATGAACGACAAAGCCCCACTTTAGACAAGTGGGGCTTTTTACGTTTTATCAGTTATGAGTGACCTTTACTCACACCGCTTTTATGTTCGAATGCGTAATCAAGCACTTTACGGATGTACGGCGCACCGACCTTAGAACCACCATTACCATGCTCAATAACGACAGTGGCAACATAATCCGGATGTTCATAAGGCGCAAAGGCAGTGTAGAGCGCATGGTCGAGTAGATGCCTTTCAAGCTTTTTGGAGTTGTACACCTGATCTTTTGCCAAGCCAAATACTTGCGATGTACCCGACTTACCACCACTTGTGTACTTGGTTCCTTTAAACGCTCTCCTGCCGCTACCACGGCTGCCATGGTTCACTAGTCGCATCGCATTAATCGACACATCCCAGATCTTGTCTGGAACTTCGTCAATAGATGGCATTTGCTTTGGTTCGACTAGCTGTTGGGTCTCAAAGTCTTCACCATGATCGAGTGTTGCTCGCAGTATATGGGGAGGCATGACCTTACCGTGATTGACTAACACAGAGGTTGCTTTCGCAAGTTGCAGCGGGGTCGAAGTCCAGTACCCTTGTCCAATACCGATCGGTACCGTGTCACCTTGATACCAAGGCGTTCGGTAGCGCATCATCTTCCAATCTCGAGTCGGCATGTTGGCGTTACTTTCTTCGTATATGTCGATGCCTGATGGCTTACCAAATCCAAAACGGTTCATCCATGTACTGATCCGATCGATACCTAGGTCAAATGCCACTTGATAGAAAAATGAATCCACAGACTCTTCAATTGCTTGTGTTACGTCAACCGGACCATGGCCCCAACGCTTCCAGTCACGCCACGCTTTGGAGTTAGACTTAGAACCTGGGATACGCCAAACACCGTGGTCATTACGAATGGTATTTTCTGAAATTACATGCTCTTCCAAGCCTGCAACAGCCATGAACGGCTTTACAGTAGAAGCAGGCGGATAAACACCTAGCGTTGCTCTGTTTACCAATGGATGGGCAGGGTCATTGAGTAGTGTTTGGTAATTCTTACTAGAAATGCCATCAACGAAAAGGTTAGGGTCGTAACTCGGGCTTGATGCCATTGCTAAAACACTGTTGTCTTTCGGGTCGAGAATAACCGCGCTACCAGTGCGATGGTCAAGCTGCTCAAACGCGTACTTTTGCAGTTCAAGATCAATGTTGAGCACTATGTCTTTCCCGGCTACTGGTGGAACATATTTTATGGTTCTGACGACACGGCCCCGGCTATTTACCTCAACCTCTTGATAGCCTTTTTGACCATGAAGTATATCTTCGTAGTATCGCTCAACACCAAGCTTACCGATGATAGTTGTTGCTTGATAATTCGCTTCTTTGCCTTGTTCTTCTAGTTTTCTTAGGTCGTTGTCATTGATGT
Source organism: Vibrio sp. Isolate22 (assembly GCF_022398115.1). NCBI lineage: Bacteria > Pseudomonadati > Pseudomonadota > Gammaproteobacteria > Vibrionales > Vibrionaceae > Vibrio > Vibrio sp. Isolate22. Next base: position 57,206 of record NZ_JAKEUW010000003.1, read on the forward strand.
GTGCAACGTAGCCTAATACATGGGTCAGTACTTCACCGTTAGGGTAGAAACGCTTTAAGCTGGTATCGATTGTCAGTCCTGGAAACAAGTATTGGTGAACCGAGAACTTTGCGATCTCTTTTTCCGTCAGGTTCTCTAATATCGTAACGGACTTAAAGCGGCGGGTATTGCGATAGCGCTTTTTAAAACGCGTTATTTGTTCTTCACTCAGCGGGATGTACTCATTGAGCTTGCTTAGCATCACGTCTACATCTTTTGTTTGCTCAAGGATCATGGTGAGTGAAAACACCAGTTTGTTTTCAGCCAACAACACACCATTTCTGTCGTAGATTAGCCCTCGTGTAGGGGCGATAGGGAGCACTTTAATTCGGTTCCCGTCAGCGCGGGTTTGGTAGCTATCAAAGTTTTGAACTTGAAGTCGGTATAGGTTACCGACTAAGACGAGAGTGAAAAGCAGAATACCTATGAATGCGACAATAACACGGTTTCTAAACAGGTTTACTTCACTTTTATGATCACGCATTTTTACGCGTTTGTGGTACATCAAATCTTAGCCTGTTACATTTAGTTACACTTGTTTAGGCGGACTTTACCATAGCTTCGTAAAAACAATGTCATGTTTTATGAGCTTCTCAAAGATAACCAGAGTTCTATAAATTATGGAAAATGGATTGTAGGGCGCATCACCCGCTTATTTATCGTGCACAAAGTTCGTTACTTAACATTTGTGGCTCGATAGGGTGCTGTTCTAAGATTCGTAGAAATAAAAACGGCCCCCATTTTTGGGAGCCGTTATTTGTTATTAAATAGAACTTAGTTCGAAGGCTTGAACTGAGACTTACGCATGCGGTTAAGAGCCGCCATAACATCCAACGTTCTTGGTTTCGCTAAGTCACCGTAGTTAGGCATGTTTTGGTGCCAATCGTTACCTAGAATCGCGTTGAACTCTTTTGCTGGATTATTCGTCCAGCCAGGCGTTTGTGCAAACTGGAACCAAGCCCAACCAATCGCGTTGACTTCAGACGTTGATTCAAGTTGCTCTAGTGCAGACAAGTCTGCAAACTCTTTACCAAAACGCAGAGACTCTTTGCCTTTAGCACTTACACGGAACTTACCATCAGTAAGGATGTTCATCAGTGAAGCACGGTTCAATGAACGAGGAACAAACATCTCTAATGGCGTTTCACACTCGTTAGTACGCTGAGTAGGGTGCTGGGCAATCACGTCTTTTGCTTTCTCTGTCACATCTACCGCTTGGTAGTCGTGCATTTGGATCACAGTGTCTGCAACGTCAAGGTAATCACCAGAACCGCCCATAACGACGATGGTAGAGATTTCCATTTCATCACGTAGTTGGCCAATACGGTCTACAAGAGGAGTAATTGGCTCGTCACCTTTTGAAACCAATGCCTGCATGCGCTCATCACGGATCATGAAGTTGGTCGCAGATGTATCTTCATCAATCAATAACGTTTGAACACCAGCTTCAATCGACTCTTGTAGCCAAGCCGCTTGAGAGGTAGAGCCCGAAGCGTCTTGAGTACTGAAATCAGACGTACCTTTCTTCATCGGAAGGTGATTGATGTAGTTAGACAGGTTTAAGCTATGTACACATCGGCCATCTTCAGCGCGAATCTTCATGGTATCAATGGCAGTCACAATGCCTTCGCGGCCGTCACCAGGAATATGGTTGTAGATAGAACGCTCAACCGCATTCAATAGTGTCGATTTACCGTGGAAACCACCACCAACGATCAATGTAATCCCTTTAGGAATGCCCAAGCCTGTTACGTCGCCTTGGTTTGGCGTGTTTAACGTAACGCTCAGTGATTCTGGTGCTGTGAAAGGAACCGCATCTTTCATTGGAAGGTCACAGTTACCCGCGATACGTGGTAATACACTGCCATTTGCCACAAATGCCGCTAAGTTATGCTCATCTAGCTGTTCACGTAGCGCTTCTTGGTCTTCGATCGTTTCACAGTGTTTGATCATTGCATCAATGTTCAGCTCACGCTCTAGCGTTGCTCGGCGGATAAACTTCGGCAGGTAGAAGGTGATGATATTGTTCGCTTTCTTCGCAAGAATGCTACGACCATCAGCAGGTAGGTTAATACGGAAACGAATTTCGATACCGTGCTCAGTAAACACAACGGCGGTGTTGTCGAGTACTGTTTGACCCGTTAATGCAATAGAAACGGTCGCTTCTTGTTTTGCGAACTCAGCAAAACTACGTGCAATAAAGTCACGAGCCGCTACTTGGTATTCATAAGACTTTTCTTTCAGCCAATCTAACCCAGTTAACGACCACGCGCGTGTTGCACGAAAACGAGAAGCTGACGCGTATGGGTCACCTTGAATGTGGTCGATGTGTAATTCGAAATCAGCAAAGTCGTATTGACCTTTAATTTGTTGATATGCACGGTAGTTTTGTTTTTCGAGCTTTTTAAGCTTTGCAGTCAACTGATCCATAACGAGGAATGCCTATATAAAGGGGAAGATAAAAACAGAAAGGCGGCGATTATAAAAATCACCACCTATAGAGTAAAGAGAAACTAGGCCTAAATCCAAAACTAACTGTGCTTTTCTGCTTTAAGCGTAACGAGTTGTCCCTAAATAGTTTTGATTGACTAAGCTATGCTCGAATTCTTGGCATGGCATCGGTCTGCCATAAAGGTAACCCTGGCCAACGTCACAGCCCTCATCAATAATAAACTGCTCCTGAACTTCTGATTCAATCCCTTCAATCATCACTTTCAGATCCAACTTTTTCGCGATCTGGACGATGGAACGGACAATCTCAGAGTCTTCACTCGAGTCGAGCATCTGGTCGATGAAACTCTTATCAATCTTGATTGCATCAAATGGGAACTTCTTAAGATAACTGAATGACGCGTAGCCGGTTCCAAAGTCATCCAGTGACAATGTCACGCCTATGTCATGCAATGTTTCAAGCGTGTTCTTTGCCACCACTTCATCTGCAATGAGTCCGCTTTCTGTCACTTCGAGCTCTAAGAAATGAGGTTCAAGGTGATAGGTTTCCAGTAAATGGACGACTTGCTCAGCAAAGTGCGCGTTCTTGAGCTGCACCGCAGACACATTAACCGCCATCTTGAAGTCTTCAACGTATTCAGACCATTCTTTGGCTTTTTCAATCGCATTACGCAGTACAAAGCTACCGACTTCGAAAATCAATCCGTTCTGCTCGGCCATGTGTATTAAGGTTTCGTTTGAAATGTCGCCTAAAACTGGGTGTCGCCAACGAAGTAGAGCTTCAGCTCCCACCCAGCGGTGAGTTAACGGGCACACTTTAGGTTGGAAATAGAGCATCAAGTCATCGTTACGTACCGCTTGTAGCAAATAACCTTCGATCTTGTTGATATGACTTTGTTCATCAGTATGAGACTGAGAGTAATACGCAAACTTTTGTCCGGAATCTTTGCATGCGAGCATAGCTTCAGAGGATTTCTGGAGAATGCTCTCAGCATCATCTTCATTGTTGGTGGTCGCAATGCCAATAAACGCGTGCAGGTGAACTTTATCTTTATCAATGTCAAATTCGGAGTGGCCAACCTTTACTAGTGTTTGACAGAGCTCTTCGAGACGATGGTGCAAGTCCTTATCGCTGAACGCTAATACCAAGTCAACAGAAGTAGGGCGTGCTGTTAATACGTCGATATCAGAAATGCTGTCGATACGTTTTCGGTACTCCACCAAAACTTTGTCTAGCGCGTTGTAGCCGTATCGCGCTTGTATACGCCTGCCATTAGTGAAGCCGATATGAATGACGGCGAATGAACAATCAGTGAGTCGACGTTGTGATGATAGTTTGTGATTAAGGCGCGACTCAAACGCATTGCGGTTCAAGAAGCCGGTCCCGAGATCGTGGTTCTTTTGAAAATTGATTTTTTGTTCAGCCGCTTTACGCTTATCAACTTCTTGATTCAAAGAATAATTCAGACTAGCGAGATCTTTAGTTCGTGTGTATACGCGATTTTTTAGGTCGCGATTCATTTGAGCTAACTTTGCATGTTGGAAGAGGGTTTTAAGCTGAGATTCTATTGAGGTACGAAAGCTCTCAAGTAATTTGATATAAGTGGGCGTATAGTGATTTTCCTTCGAGTCCAAGATACAAATGGTTCCGAAGATTTCTCCATTTGGCCAAAGGAGGGGAATACCACAATATGAGACCAAGCCCAGTTCAATGTCGGGGTTGTTTTCCCATGATGGATCTTTGAGCGCATTCGGTACGAGTAGGCGCCGTTGCGATTCCATTACTGTTTCACAATAAAGGCCGTTGCCTAACTTTTCTGAGTCACCTTTATTGTAAGGATTGTTCTCGCTATGACTGGTTGAGAATACTTCAATGTAATTTGAGTGAACACGCATAATAAGCGCAGCTGGCACTTGAGTAATTTGAGCTAAGAGATCGACAATATTTTGCCAACCGTGCTCCATATCGTCTGGGATATCTAAATCGAGTGTTTTTATTTTCTTCATATGACTCCGAGTCAATTATGCTAAATGCATCAACACATCCTGTGTTAATTATGATGAACCAAATAAAACTGTGAATCTTACGTTAATTAAGTATAAGAAATGTTGCACAAAAAAACCTCGGCAATTTTGCAGAGGTTTTCAAATGTGAATATGGGTCTCAGTAATGAGATAAATTTCGACTAAGGCTCTAATTTTATAAAGTCTTCACTATTCAGCTTCTTAGTGTAGTCGACTGATGGTTGTGCAAAACCGTTTAGCTGCAAGAATTCATCTTTAAATCCTTGGTAATCACCTAGGGTTTGGAAGTTGTTTTCATCCATATTATCGAGCAACTCTGTCACATGAGCTTGCGTCTCTGGATCTAGTTCCCAGTCGTCCATTCGTATCAACCGCTCACCATCAAGCGGTACTTTGGATTGACCGTAGAGCTTAGTGCTAAACAGGCGCTGCATTTGCTCGATACAGCCTTCATGCGTCTGTTTCTCTTTCATCACTTTGTACAACGCAAGCAAGTAGGGGCTTAAGCCTGGGATAAATACACTTGCTTTGGTCACCAATGCCTTACATACCGTCGCATAAGCACTGCCACCAAAGTTAGCTAACTCAAGGTTAAGCGCATGGCTGGTTTGATGAAGATCGATTTTTGCGCGACCTAAAGTACCGTCTAGATAAATAGGATGTGTCACTTCAGGGCCAACGTAAGAAAAGGCAATAGTTTTACAACCAGGAGCGATAGATTCGGCATTAATGAGTTCATCTATCCAGCTTTCCCAGTCTTCGCCACCCATAACTTTGAGAGTACTTTCTTCTTCCTCAGCTGTTGCGGCTTCAAGGGTGTTAGTAACCCAGCTATCATTTTCAAGTGAGATGGTCGCGCCTGTCACGCTTTCGCCAATAGGTTTAATAGCAGAACGCCAAAACTCATCGGAACCAGGTTTAGGGCGAAGACCTGCAGCCAAGCTATAAATAACCAGGTCAACTTCACCTTCGAAGTAGGTTTCTATCGCTTCAACAACTTGAGCGCGTGTTTCTTTAGAGAAGGCATCACCTACGATATTGATAGCTGTGCGCTGTTCGCGTTCCGCTTCTTTTTTAAAGTAGATGTTGTTGTACCAACCAGCACTGCCAAGGGATTTCTCGTTGGGACCACGTTCGAATGAGACGCCAATGGTGTCGGCTTGTGCACCACCAAAGGTTAGAGCGATACGAGCGGCAAGGCCGAAGCCTGAGGAAGCGCCGATGATTAAGACTCGTTTAGGGCCATCTTTGATTTGCGGCGCACTCTTAACGAATTTAATTTGTTGCTTAACGGCTTCTTGACAGCCAAGAGGGTGAGCGCTTTTAGCTACCACACCCTTGATAACAGGTTCGATCAGCATAAATAACCTTACAGTTAACGGTGATATGCATTCAGGCTAACGTAAAGCTGTGTAAAATTTATTGAGCTAGACCATTAAAACTTAAAGATACTGATATAATTCTTCGGCGACAAATTCAGCAATCCAAGGTTGAGCTTCTGGTTTTGGGTGTAGCCCATCGTTCATCATCCACTCCGGTTTTAGAATGATGTGCTCTAGGAAAAACGGCAGCAGCGGCACATTTTGTTGATCAGCCAACGCTGCAAAGACGTATTCAAACTGTTGGTTATAACGCTTGCCGTAATTTGGCGGAATTTTAATTTGCATCATGATTGGTTTGGCACCAGCGGCTTTAACTTGTTTGATGATTTGATCCAAGTTTGAAGACATCAGCTTAGGTGGGAAACCTCGAAGACCGTCGTTCGCACCCAGTTCGATGAGAACCGTATCTGGAGCATGATCTTCAAGCAATTGTGGCAAACGAGCTAAACCGTTACCCGTTGTATCACCAGAAATGCTGCCATTGACCACGATCACCGCTTTGTCGTGTTTCTCTAGAGCATCTGGTAACAGACTTGGCCAACTCTGTTTGATATCCATGTTGTAACCAGCACTCAAACTGTCGCCAAGTATGAGTAACTTAGACTCTTGGTTTGGCGCTGAGTCTTGAGCAAGAGAAGCGGTAGAAAATAATACAAAGAACAAAAAGGAAATTAGTTGAGTCATGCATACATCCATCATTAAAGCAGAAGCTGTTTCCAAGACAGTGTCTACTAATCAAGAACATTTAACAATCCTAGAGCATGTCGATATTGATATTCGTGAAGGTGAGACAGTCGCGATTGTCGGCACATCGGGAGCCGGTAAATCGACCTTGATGACATTACTTGCAGGGCTTGATGTGCCTACAAAAGGCGAAATTCATTTGCTAGGGCAACCGTTATCTCAGCTTGATGATGAAGCGAGAGCGAAAATTCGAAGCGAGTCGGTTGGGTTTGTTTTTCAGAGTTTTCTTTTAATTCCTAGTTTGTCTGCACTACAAAACGTAACACTTCCATGTTTGCTGAAAGGCGAAGACGAAGATATAGAACGCGCAACAGCCTTGCTCGAATCGGTTGGTCTAAAAGACAGGCTCGATCATTTGCCATCTCAACTATCGGGCGGCGAGCAACAACGTGTGGCTTTAGCTCGCGCATTTATGATTAAGCCAAAGATTCTATTTGCTGATGAGCCAACGGGGAACTTAGACCAACAAACCGCAGCAAAAATCGTCGAATTACTGTTTGAGCTGAACTCTTCTCATGGCACCACACTGGTATTGGTGACACACGATCCTAAGCTAGCACAACGCTGCCAACGAACGCTTAAGATGCATGTCGGACAGATAGAGGAAGTCTAAATTGAACTCATCAAACGGACTGAACAAACGCCTGTTTTCATGGAGCATTGAAGAGATTCGACATGGTCAGCTATGGCCGGTATCGATCGCTTTAACACTGATCATTGCCTGTGTTTTTGCGCTATCAGCTTTGGCTGAACGCATGGAGCAGGTCATCGTAAAACAGGGGAAAGATGCACTTACTGCTGACAGTGTGTTCATCTCAGCAAACCCAATCCCACAACCACTGCTAGACACTGCGCAACTAGAGCAACTAGAAAGCTCTCAGTTAACCCGTTTCTCAACCATGGCATTTAGCGATAACTCGATGCAGTTGGTGACAGTTAAAGCGGTGGAGAGTAATTACCCATTACGCGGTGAGATGGTTCTAGAGGGTGCAGACAATGCATCGAGTAATCACGTTAAGCCCGGTGAGTTGTGGCTCGACGAACGCATTTTCGCGCAGTTGGAAGTCGAAATAGGTGACAATGTCACTATCGGCGACGCTGACCTAACCATTACAGGGCGAATAACTCAAGAACCGGGGCTAAGCTTTAACCCATTCCAACAGATGCCTGCGGTACTGATTCATAATGATGACATCGACGCGACAGGGGCTATTCAACCGGGAAGCCGTGTAAGTTTCAGACTGTTCTTAAACGGTGATGATGCAAAACTTAAAGCAGCTCAAGACAGTATCGAATTAACTCCAAGCGATCGTTGGCGTACGCAAGATTCAGCAAGCCGTACTAATGATATGTTTGAGAGCACCACTCAATACTTATCACTAACGGTCGCGATTGTCGTGATTATGGCAGCGACTACCTTGGTATTGACGTGCCAACATTATGTAGCGAGCCGCCGCAAGACCATCGCCATGCTGAAAAGTTTAGGCGCAAGCAAACCGTGGATCATTAAGTGGCTATCAGTACAAGTTTCACTACTGGTCGTTATTGGTGCCGTCCTCGGTATCGCGATTGGGATCGGACTAGAGTTTCTTCTTCGTATTCCACTTGGTGACTTATTGCCTTCTCCGCTTCCTAGCTATGGTATCGAGCCTGCTATTCTTGCCATCGTATCGAGTATTCTAATCGGTGTACCAGCACTTGGCATTCCATTGCTTGGACTAGTCAATACCTCGGCGATCAGCGTCATTCAATCAAGTCACAAGGTACAAGATAGCTATAAGAAGTTCGCGTTGTTGTTAGTGCCTATCATCCCAATGATGTTGATGTATGGTGATAACCTGTTGGTGTGGATTGTTCTTGCAGGAATCGTTGGCTTGTTCTTGATTCTCGCTTTGGTGAGCACTGTTGTCTTGCGACTGTTTAGTAAGTTGCCAACATCGACCTCAATGCGTTTGGCTATCAGCCGCATCAATCGCACACCGTTTGCGACGGGCATTCAATTTGGATCTTTGGCACTATCATTGATGCTGTTGTCTATCATCTGGTTGGTAAGGAGTGATCTGTTGTCAGATTGGCAACAAACCTTGCCCGAGGATGCACCGAATGCATTTGCGCTTAACATAGCCAGCTATGAGAAAGACAGTTACCTTGCAACTATTGATCAAAACCAAGTTGAACGCACGCAAGCATTCCCAATCATTCGTGGACGACTGACGACAATCAATGGTGTCGAAGCCTCTGAATACAGTGATACTTCAGAGCGTACCGACGCCCTCAGCCGTGAAATTAACTTCACTTGGGGCGAATCGCTACCAGAATATAATGAAGTACTTGAAGGCAATTGGACGCAAGAGCAGGGCGTATCGGTTGAATCTGATGTTGCCGAGCAACTAGGTTTGAATATTGGCGACGAGCTTGTTTTTACTATCAACAGTCAAAATGTATCAGCTAAGGTCAATAGCATCCGAAAAGTGGAATGGCGTGAAATGAAGCCAAACTTTTACTTCATTTTCACCCCAGACGTACTGAGCTCAATACCTTCTACTTGGCTGGTTAGCTTTAGGCTAGAAGATCAACACAATTCTATGCTCAGTGAACTCTCTCGGAACCACCCAACCGTAAGTTTGATGGATATCCGAGTGATGGGCAGCAAGATCCAAGAGCTACTCAAACAGATTGTTTGGTCTATTACCGTGCTGGCTGCACTTGGTGTTGTCGCTGGGCTATTACTTATTTTTACGCTGTTACGTCTTAGCTTATCTCAAAGACAACAAGAGATACGTTTGTATCGTACGCTAGGGGCAAGCAAGAAACGTATCCTCAACACCATATGGTGTGAATATGGATTAATGGCATTGGTTGCGGGATCAATAGCAGCACTCGGTTCTGAAATGAGTGTGGCCGGTGTGATGAATTTTGGATTTGAGTTAGAACCGTCACTGCATCCAATATTGTGGGTTGCTTTACCTGTACTCACTTTCATAACCCTCGCTGCTGTGGTTAACAGCTTAATCAAACGTCTATTAGCGCCTTTAAATAAGGATTTTGGATAGTTAAGATAGAAACGCTCAAATAGCTTGTTGAAGCGGTCTGATTGTGAATTTTTATACCAAGGTGCCAGCCAAGGATAGAAGCCACAGTTAGGCCGCTTTTTATTTAACCAGCGACCGGGTTAAATTAGGGATTGGGTGCCTTAAAATCGACATTTCTTAGCATTAAATGAAACCTAATGTGTCTTTATGTCGATTTAATAAACAGAGGTTAGTCCCTGTAAATAAAGGGTTTGCGCAACTTAGCGAGAACGTTATCAACAGTTATCCACAAAAACGGTGGATAACTTTAGGGATAAGTTAACATCTTTGTTTTACAAGTACTGAGACAGCCTTTGTGTGGCGTCACTTAGGACAAATTTGACTGTTAGAATAACCTCGAAATTAGGATTCGGAGTTATTGAGTCAAGAGATTATTTAAGTTTTTTACATAGATTCGAATATCAAGGAGCCTAAGACCTTGATAAAAATGTGTTTTAATTCGTCCTCGAACAAAAGTAGAATAGCGTCAGTTAATCTTATTCTACAGAACACGATGAACCACAACAAAACGGATATAAATCAAGCTTCTATTGCCATTGTTGGTGGTGGTATAGCCGGAACAACAAGCGCTATTCACTTCAGTGAGTTGGGTTTTAAGGTCACAATCTTAGAAAAAGGGCCGAGTTTGGTTAATGGTCCACCGATTTGCCACCTACACGCTGGCGGCAATTTGTATCGAGATATTTCTGTAGAGCAGTGTCTTCAGTTACTTACTCAGTCTATTGATACTGTTCGTCTGTTTCCTCACACGATCAATATTCGTCCTACTATCATTGCTGTACCACACAGTGATGGTGGTGACCCAATGGACTTGCTTCCTCGCCTCAAAATAATCAAAGACGCTTATGCTGAGCTTGTTAAACAAGATAAAAGCAACCAAGTGCTTGGTGATCCCGAGGAATACTATAAGCTCTGCAGCAAAGAAGAACTCATCGCGCTTGCTAAGAAAACACAACCACTGAAACCGACATCACTTGATGAGTGGTGCATTCCTTTTGCGAAGCATACCGACTTAGACACGCTTAAATATCCTGTCGCTATGGTTCAAGAGTACGGTTGGAGTGTATTCCGACTGTCTGCGACCGCTCAGCTCTCGTTGGGGCAACAAGCTAACTGCACCGTGCTGACTAACAGCCGTTTACAATCGGTTCAATCAACGGGGCAAGGTTGGTCTTTGACTTATACCGACGTTGATAATCAAAGTCGTAAACTAACCACTGATTATTTGATTAACGCCAGTGGCTTTGAGACCGGCATCGTGGATGACTTTGTTGGTTCGAAGCAGCAGCGACTCGTTGAGTTTAAAGCCGCTTACGTCACAGAGTGGCCATATTCCCAAGAATGCAAGGAAGAGTGGCCGGAGGTTATCTTTCATGGCCCAAGAGGCACACCGCAAGGCATGGCTCAATTAACACCATACGCAGACGGTGTATTCCAACTTCACGGTATGACGGAAGGGATCACGCTGTTTGAGGGCGGGTTAGTATCATCTTCGACAGACTCTTCTCAACCGCAGTTACCATCAAAACTGCTCAAGAAGATTGTATCTGGTTGGAGTGAAGAACAGCTCGAACTGAGAACACGTGCGGCAATTACACATATGTCGCAGTTCATTCCGAGCTTTAGTTCTGCTCAAGTTGGCGGAAAACCTCTGTTCGGCGCTCAACAAATTCCAGGCACAGACCCAAGCCTAAGAGCCTCAGATGTCTCTTTCTGTGGTGAACGCTATGCAAGGCTTGAAGTAGTAAAGGCGTCTTCAACATTAGAAGCTGCGCAGAAGGTGGCTCAACACTGGTTCAATATTCCAGAGTCTGACTCGATTGAAGAGACACATTCAGTGACAATGTCACTTGAGTTAAACGATATTGAAAACAAAGCGATAGGGTTAACCCAAGAACGTGGATACCCAAATGCGCTAGCGAAAGTTTCAGGCCAAGACCACCACTAAAACGAACAATCGGCTTACTTAGGTAAGCCGATTTTTTATTCTTTAACAGCCATAATTATCAACGGTGGCTGAAAGCTCAGTATCAATAGCCGAAGAACCTTGCCCACTGACACCACACGTCTTGCAACCCCAAACGGTCACCCTTACTAAATGAAATCTTATGCCCAGGCTTTGCTTGCGCTAAACGTGGCAAGTCAATTCTTGCGACACACCCGATCTTTGGATAACCGCCAATGGTCTGCCTGTCATTGAGCAGAACAATAGGTTGCCCATCTTGTGGTACCTGTATAGCACCTAGCGCAATGCCTTCGGATAACAGTGATATATCTGGAGAGTGAACCGATTCACCACTAAGACGATAACCCATACGGTTCGAGTTTTGGTCCACAATATAGGGTGAGTTGTAAAACGTCTCCTTGGCTGACTCTGAGAATAGCTCACTCTGGTAGCTCTCAATAACCCTTAAGTTAACCGGCAAATTGTAATCAGGTGTATAACGGAAGGTGGCACTAATAGGTTTAAAGTGCTTGGTGAGAGCTTGCTTAGTGAAAATTAATTGGTCTCCAACTTGGCAAGGCTCACCATCTTGAGTTAATCCGCCTATCTTTTCACGCGTTATTGTTGCACTGCTATTGAGGACTCTAGGAACAACGAAGCCACCCTTAATCGCGAGATAAGCCCTGAGTCCATTCTTCGGTAAGCCAAACGAAAGCATTTGCCCTTTAAACGCTTGAAATGTACTCCAGTTGGGTAAAGGTTTCCCATCCAAAGTTGCCTGTAAGTCACCACCACAAATCGCCATCTCACAGTCATCATTGACTTGCAGAGAACACTGACCAAGAGTGATTTCTAGCGCCGCTTGATTAACGGGATTGGCTAATAAGTGATTTGCCCAACTATAGGAGTAGTCATCTACAGGCCCCCCTTGTGTTAAACCAAGATGAGAAACGCCAAAACGTCCAAAGTCTTGAATTATACTTAAAGGCCCCGGCTTCACGATGCTTAGGCTCCCTTTATTGACTGATTTAACCATGGCCTACATCTCCTCCAAGCTCGACAAACTCTTGTTTTGATATTGCTTTGAAGCGCACAGAGTCACCCACATTCAGAAGAGAAAGTTGGTCGTGCATTTGGTTAGCCTGAGTCAACTGAGCGTGATCAAACAACGAAATAGGGCAATTACCGATGATATTCCATCCTCCTGGAGAATCTGACGGATAAACCGCAGTCTTTGAATCTGCAATTGCGATACTTCCCTTCGGGACACTGAGCCGTGGAGTAGAGTGGCGAGGTAAAACTAACTGTTCAACCACGTCTGACATAAAGGCGAAACCAGTAATAAAGCCAATAGCGCTGACACTGTAAGTCTGAGAAGTGTGATAGTGAATGATATCGTCCAGCGATAAACCTTTAGCCTGATATCTATCTAAATCAAGGGCCGTTTCGTTTGAGTAATAGGCAGGCAACTCGATAATGTTGCGAGTATTGTTCTTACTTGAAAATGTCGCCATTGCCTCTGTCAGTATCGACTTGAGTTGAGAAATAAAGTGCTCTTCCGAAATTCGGTAAGGCAGATAATCAACCAATATTGTGTTATACGCAGGAGTGACGTTCATCAATACTGTGGCTAAGCTCTGGCGAATAGCATCTGAAAAGTGGGCCATATATTGTGCATTGCTCTCGCTAGAGCCTGCGGGTAATGGCTGTAGTGTCACAAGTACACTGCATTCAGCAACAGGCTCGACATTAAGTTTTATCTCGTTTTTCGTCATTTGCTTTCCATACGTTTTATTCCAACTTCCGTGTTCATGCGTCATGAGTGTTTCCTCCTGTTCTTGTGTAGGGAGCAGAGGATTACGCCGCTATTAATTAAACGCGTTGAGATCTTGTCGGATTTTTCTAATGAGTGCGATGGATTGAGGATTGTCACCATGAACACAGATGGTGTCAGCTTCGATAGGTAGCCTTTCACCTTCAATGGTCGTGACCGAACCGTAATTAACGATCTGCATCACTTGGTTGTAGATATCGTCTTGGTTCACATACACCGAGCCTTTCTGCGAACGTGGCGCAAGGTGACCATTGTTTAAATAGGCTCGATCAGCGAATGCTTCGAACAAAAGGGGTAAGTCGTGATCATCAGCGATGTCTAAGTATTGTTGGTTGTCAGAAGAAGAGAGGATCATAAGAGGGATGTTAAATTCCGCGACGGCTTGCGCGACGGCATTAAATACATCTGTATTTGCCATCATATCGTTATAAAGCGCACCGTGAGGTTTCACGTAGCCGACACTAGTATGGTGATAACGGCACAGGGCTTGTAATGCACCAATTTGATAACAAACGAGTTCACTGATTTCGTCCATACTGTGGGGAATTGACCTGCGACCAAACCCAACGAGATCCTGATAACCGGGGTGGGCACCGATTTGCGTGTGATAGTGCTGGGCCAGTTTAATAGTCTTTGACATCACGTGGGGATCAGACGCGTGAAAGCCACAGGCGATATTTGCCATATCAACCCATTCCATGACCGATTCATCATCGCCCATCTTCCAGTTGCCGAAACTTTCTCCCATGTCGCAATTAAGTAAAATCTTCGTTGTCACGTGGTGCTAATCCTTTACGTTAAAGTTACTAATGACGGTCTTATAAATGCCATAAATAAACCGTGATCTAATTCAAACTTTAGATGCCGAAAAATCAACGGTATATCATTTCGTATATAGTTTAATTATTGATTAAAGGATTAATATCTATTTGTATATTAGGTGAGCACATGATATCCCGCCAGGTTTGCTTAGGACTAGCATTAACAACGCCTGTTTTTGTATTTGCTCAAGAAAACTCGCTAGATCAATTGATGTCAATGAGTCTTGAAGAGTTATCTATGTTAGATGTCGAAATGGAAACGGCATCAAAAGTGACGCAGAAACTCACCGACATTCCTTCCTCTGTCTATGTACTTTCTAACGAGCGCATACAACGTAGCGGCGCAAAATCTATTGCGGAAGTGCTAGCACTTGTCCCTGGGTTAAAAGTCACTAAGTTCAATGAAACATCGTGGTTTGTCTCAACACGTGGCTTTCATGATGGCCTGTATAACAAAATGCTGGTCATGATGGATGGCAGAAGCCTATTCAGTCCAGTCTATGGCGGAACGTATTGGAGCGATGTTGACTATGTGCTTGCTGATATCGAGCGAATCGAAGTACTAAAAGGGCCTGGAGGCACGATTTGGGGAGGCAATGCCGTGAATGGTGTGGTGAACATCATTACTAAGTCTGCCAATGATACACAAGGAACCTATCTTTCTGGCGTCGCTTCTAATACCGATAATTACGAGTTTAGTGTCCGTCAGGGCTTGAGCTTAAACGACAATGTCAATGCTCGAGCATTTTACAAGTATCGCGAAGAGCCACCGTATCGTGTTGGCGAATCTGAAAAGTGGAAAGCACAAACCGCGGGCATGGTGTTTCAGCCGAGCAATGTCGAAGAAAACTGGTCCTTACGCATCGGTGGTGAAAAGAGCTTTCATGAGTCAGAGTTATATAGCGTTCAATATGACCAAACAGGAGCGTTTGTTAGTTCGCAAGCAAACGACTTCGACAACAAAAGTCAATCTGCCTACATTCAATTTAACGACTCTCGTCACTTCGATGAAAATTCGACGCTCTCTTATTCCCTATGGGGTGAGTATAACGAAGACAATGCTCCGGACGCCCCAGGTAGCTATTCGACAATAGATTTTGATTCAACCTACATCAGTCAATTATCAGCCAATCATCAAATAACGCTCGGAGGTGGTCTCCGATACATGTACCTTGATTTCTCATCAAGCCGAGTTGCTGATGTAGATTGGTATAACCCTGATTACTACGGCCGTGCTTATAACATTGAATCAGCGAACGATTATATCGCCAACGCGTTTGTTCAATCTCAAATTCAAATGACACAAGCGCTTTCTATTACCATCGGCGCGAAAGTGGAACACTTCACCCAAAATGATTCAACAGAGATCTCACCTCAAGTGCGAGGTTTATATAAGGTAAATCCTCGTCATTCTGTATGGGCAGGGCTCAGCCGTGCGGTTGTTGCGCCATCTTATATGGATTCAAACTCCACATACTACTTCAACAGTTATTCAGCTGATTCTAACAACAGCTACCTAGATGTTTATAAGTCCAATGCGGACCTAGACATTGAGAATGTTGTAACGGCTGAGATGGGTTATCGCTATTCGAATAATGCAAATTTGGAACTCGATGCCACAATTTATCTCAGTGAGCACGACAACCTTCGTTTCCACAGTTATGACTCGACCGACATCCCTGCAAGCCATATTTATGTTGGTGCACTGTCTGATGACTATAAAGCCAAAACATACGGTTTAGAGTTAGGGGCAAGCTATCAACTCTCTGAGGACCTAACCAGTTACCTAAGTTACGCCTATGCAACGTTAGAAGGTGAAAACAAAGGCGGTGATCCTAAAGCCAGTCCGCAGACGAGCGTGTATTACGATATTGATAACGAACATCTCGCTACAGCACAAATTATGTGGAATATCACCGACAGCTGGCAATTTGACCTCATCGGTCAATACATTAATGTGAACTATCCTGAATACTGGACTGCCGCAGACGGAACTCAATATGAATGGCAGCAATACCCACATGAAATTACCTTCGATGCTCGTTTAGCATGGAAAAAATCGTCAGCAGCACCTTTGATAGAAGTTGTGATTGAAAATATTGGTAAAAGTAATGGTTATCAAGCCGAGCGAACCTCCCAAAAAAGTGTCAACCAAGAGTCGGTTTATGTGAGGGTTTCTCATGAGTTTTAATTGGGTTAGAGGCCAAATTACACTCTATATCTTCACACTAGTGCTGCTCATGAGTTCCACGACTACGTCCGCGGCTAGCTTTAAGTCGTATGAAGTCAAAGCCGTATATCTGTTTCGAATTGCCAACTTCATCCGTTGGAACGACGAAAGCACAATGGATACCGTCAACTTTTGTGTGATTGGCGACAAGAAAGTAAGTCAAGTACTCACAGAGATCACTGCGGGGAAGTCGATACGTTCACTCGCCATTAACGTTCAGCAATCAATTACGTCTCTGTGTGATATAACTTATTTTTCTGAACTCAGTAATAGTCAGTTCACGCGCAAGGATCATTCACCCCATACTGTAACGATAAGTGACATTCCCAACTTTACTGATATGGGAGGCGTTATCGAGTTAACACATATAGATAATAAGCTTAAGCCAAAGATCAACTTAGCTAACGCCAAGCAAGGTGAATACGTTATCGGCTCAAACTTATTACGTATCGCTATTGTGGAGGACAAATAATGCTGTCTTTCATTAACAATATGTCGATAAAAAACAAACTGATATTGCCAATAATCACCTTTATTGTGGTCACCTTTGTCACGATTCAATCAGTAAATTACACTGTCACTTTCGAAAGGGAAAAAGAGAGTCTCATCCAAAGAGTTAAGGTACTGGCTCAAGGTGTGGCTTATAACCTTCAAGCTGCAATACTATTCGAGGATAAATCGTCGGCTCAGGAGATCCTTTCTGCATTTGTCGCAGATAAAGATATTGTTCGAGTTAAACTCTATGACGTGAACGAACAGTTATTTGCTAGCTATCAAGCGAGCGATAAGACTATACCTAGACCAAATGCCGAAGAGCTCGATGATATCGCTGATCATCAGTTTGCGATCTCTGAAAGTTACATATTCCTGCTCGTTCCGGTCACTTTAGACGAAGCGGTAATAGCTAACTTGAGGGTGACGATATCAAAGGAAACGTTCAATACGATCTTAACCAACATCTTCAAAATCGCTATTGTCTACCTTCTGTTTCTTTTGATTTTGGGTGGTGTGCTCGTCAAATTGATTCAGCGCTTCATTATTGCACCTATGTTTGAACTCAACGAAGCAATGCAAGCCTTCGTAGAGCGACGTTCTGACCAACCTAAACTCGTTGCAAGTAATCGTGATGAGATAGGGGATCTCGTTCGTGCTTTCAATACCATGCAAGAAAGGCTGCAACATCGTGACAACCAAATCAATTTCACGCTAGACAAACTTCAAGAAGAAAAGTCCTTTGCGAATGAGGTGATTGAAACCGTTCAGCACTCATTGCTCGTCGTTGACGAAAAAGGACTGATTGTTCATGCGAATGCAGCCACTCGCGACATATTCAAATGTTCAGAGTCTTTCCTTGAAAACTTATTAATCCAAGATTTGATAGCAACCAAGCAAACAGGCTTCCTACAAGGCGTGATTGACTGCAATATCGAACTGAACGATGAGTTGTTAGAGACTACGGATCTTTTTCAATCCAAACGTTGGCTCCGTGTGAGTAGTCGTTCGTTGTCAAAACATGGCCGCATTCTTTATGCGGTGCAAGATGTAACGGATATCGAAATCGCGATGAGTAGCCAGCGTATTGCCGCCGGTGTGTTCGAAAACAGCAAAGACGGGTTAATCGTACTTAATTCATCGAATGTGATTACTATGGTTAACCCCGCAGTCACTCAACTCCTCGGCTATCATGCAGATTTGCTGGTGGGCAAAACACCGTTTGAAGTCTTTTCATGGCAACAGTTCTCGTCATTAATGCCAACCATTCGTAGCTCTTTAGAGAATTACGGGCAGTGGCAAGGAGAAGTGTGGGAAAAAAGTGCATCTGATGACTTAGTCCCAATGTTTGTCAAAGTTAACCTAGTTTCATCGGACGAAGAGAAAGATGAGTTTGATATGGTGCTGACGCTATCCGATCTATCTAACGTCAAAGAGATGGAAAGGCTCGAGTACTTAGCACATCACGACGCGTTAACAGGGTTAGCGAATAGAGCACGACTGTATAAGGTGATGGATGAAGTTGTTTCCTCAAGCAATTACGCCAATCAACAATTTGCCGTTATCTATTTGGATCTAGATGGTTTCAAACACGTCAATGACAACTACGGCCATGATGCAGGTGATGCCATCCTTAAGGAAGTATCAAACAGGCTGTTATCTCAAGTAAGAGCCGGAGATCTAGTCGCGCGTTTGTCGGGAGATGAATTTGTTCTTATTATTAAACAGACAAACAAAGTAATGCTAGCGAGGCTCGCTGAGCGCTTATTAACACTTATTGGACAAACAGTGCATCACAAACAGCGATCTCTCAATGTTGGGGCTAGTTTGGGTATCCACTTAGTCGATAACTCTGAGCATGACATCGACGCGACTCTCAAAATAGCCGACGAAGCGATGTATCAAGCGAAGCGCAAGGGTAAAGGTCAATTTGTATTCTCTGACGAAAATGAGTACCTCTAACAGTTTGTTAGCCAACCCTAAGTTGTTGTATCATAAGTGATATATTGAGTATTCATAATAAAAGGTATACTAAACATGAATGTTTTAGTTACAGGTGGCATGGGTTACATCGGTAGCCACACAAGTATCCAGATGATTAACGCAGGCATGACGCCTGTCCTTTTTGATAACTTATACAACAGCAAACCAAGCGTATTAGAGCGTATCGAGAAGGTATCTGGTGTTCGCCCAGTGTTCGTTGAAGGTGACATTCGCAATAAAGCTCTGTTAGCGGAAACAATGAAACAACACAACATCGAAGCAGTTATCCACTTTGCTGGCTTGAAAGCGGTAGGTGAATCTGTAGAGAAGCCTCTTGAATACTACGATAACAATGTTAACGGCACTTTAGTGCTTGTGGAAGCTATGCGCGAAGCGAATGTTAAAACGTTAGTCTTCAGCTCATCAGCAACCGTGTACGGTGATCCTGCAAGTGTGCCTATTACTGAAGACTTCCCAACCAGTGCGACGAACCCTTATGGCCGTAGTAAGCTAATGGTTGAAGAGTGTCTAACGGATTTCCAAAAAGCAAATCCAGACTGGAGCATTACGCTACTTCGTTACTTTAACCCAGTAGGTTCACACCCAAGTGGCGAACTAGGTGAAGATCCACAAGGTATTCCAAACAACTTGATGCCGTTTGTTTCTCAAGTTGCCGTTGGCCGACGCAAGTTCTTGTCTGTATTTGGCAGCGACTATCCAACCAAAGATGGTACCGGTGTTCGTGATTACATCCACGTAATGGATTTGTCTGACGGCCACATCGCAGCACTTGATAAAGTAGGGCGCAAAGATGGTCTTCACATCTACAACCTTGGTACTGGTAACGGTTCTAGTGTTTTAGACATGGTTAAGGCGTTTGAACAGGCAAGTGGTAAGGAAATCCCTTATAAACTGGTTGAGCGACGCGCAGGTGACATCGCAGAATGCTGGGCAGATCCTGCTAAAGCTCAGAAAGAACTTGGTTGGAACGCGACACGTACACTAACTGAAATGACAGAAGATACATGGCGCTGGCAGTCCACAAACCCTAATGGTTTCCCAGGCTAATCTAGTTGTTTCATGAATGGTTAACTTATAAAAAAATGCTCTAGGGCATCTTTTTTGATCTAAATCGAATAAAAAGTAAATTAGTGGTTAAAAAGTATCATTCTGTATTCATTGTGTTACTATGCTCGCGAATTATATGTTTAATGTTAATTTTCTTTGGAGTTAATCATGGAACTAGGCCTGATCATCACTTTCATCGTTGCTGCAGCAGTAATGGTTAAGAAAGAAATGGCAGAGAAGTAATTTCACTTTATTCCTTTTTGATACAATTTTTAGTGAAATTGAAAAAGCCAGCTTACAGCTGGCTTTTTAGTTTCTGTAGTTCAGGCTTGTAACGAATTAGAATTCGTATTTAGCTGAAATACCGTAGTTTCTCTCAGCTTGAGAGTTTTCTTTGTAAAGCTCATCATCGCCGCGAATGTCATTCCAACGGTAGTACTCTTCATTAGTTAAGTTGAACACACCACCACGAATCGTCAAATCTTTCATTGGTTTGTAGTAAGCCGTTAAATCAACAACGGTTGCGCTTGGAAGCTCAGCTTGACCAGCGTTACCCCCATTCTCGTCATCGAAGTTAATGTCTGACCCTGATTTATCAGCAGTGTAATTTAACTTAAGACTTGTACCCCAATTTTGGTTCGGTGCATCGTAGTTCAGACCTAATACAGCATTCCATGGGTTAACACTGTTTAGTGCATTGCCGTTTCCATCTTCACCTTCTGTGTATGAGGCAACAAAATGCGTCGAAATACCCTCTGGCGCACCCACTAACACATCCCAAAGCAACGTGTTAGAGAACTCAATACCCTTAATTGTTGCCGATTCTAAGTTAACGTTAGAGTAATGCGTTGTACCACCGACTTTTTTCGTTACTACGGTTTCAATGAAGTCATCGTAATCACTGTAGTAAGCTGCAATCTCAGACGATGAAGCCTGTGTATTGTGACGGTAACCTAGCTCGTACGAGATACTTGTTTCTGACTTAAGGTCAGGGTTCGGATCATTTACGTAACCGTGACCAGGGTTGTCGTATGTGTAGTAGAGTTCATCAAACGATGGCGCTCTAAAACCTTGGCTTATTTGACCGAATACAGTGCCTGTATCAGTTAGCTTATATGTTGTACCTAAACGACCGGTTACAGCAGAATCTGAGAAGTCAGTTAGAGATTCGCCAGTGTTTTTACCAGGGTCTGTAGAGAAGTAGTCGAAACGCACACCTGGAGTCACTACCAGCTTATTGTTCATTAGGCTGATTTCGTCTTGAACAAACAAACCAAACTTCTGCTCTTTCGCATCAGGCGTGTACACGTATAGCTGATCGTCAGTCGCTGGATCTGAGTTGTACTCCATATTGGTGTTGCTGATGTCGCTATGCGTATAAGTCGCACCATAAACTAGGTAGTGATTGTTAATCTCTTTGTCTAGTTGAGTCTCTATCTCAAGCTTATCTTCGGTGTAATCATAATCTTTGGTTTGAAGATTGTCGTTATTGGCAGGAACGTAAGGAGGGAAACCTGGACCTGCAGGTTTAAAGCGTTTCGTAACACCGTTCTCTTCTTTAGAAATGTACGATACTTTGCTCGTCACAGTGTCAGCAATCGCGCCGTCTGCAAACCAAATGTGCTTGATTGCGAATCGGTTTTGTTTAGTGTCATCTTCACCAGTGTAGCTATCATAACTAGAGTGATAGATGTCTGAATCAGAGGTATCTTTAATGAGCTCTGCTAGAAACTCAATGCGATGGCTTTCATTCAGTTGGTATTGAAGTTTTACCAATAGGTTATCTGCTGATGTGTCTTGATTTTCTACTGCGTAGTTCTCTAAATCGCCCGAGTTACGGAAGTTTTGAAGCTCTTCACCATCTCGGCGAGTATAAGCAACCAGAGTTTCTAAATCGCCAAAACGATTAGCTAATGCAACATGTTCGCTGAATGAGTTGTCTTCAGAAGAGTAGGAAAGCTTAGCTTGACCACCGAAGTCTTTGCCATCTTTCAAGAAATCCGAAGGATCTTTAGTTTCAAAAGCAACAACACCGCCAATTGCGTCACTTCCGTGTAAACTTGAAGCAGCACCTTTGATGATTTCGACACTTTTTAACATATCAGGGTCGATAGAAATACCGCTAGAATTAATGAAGGCGTAAGGACCACCATCAAATGAACCAGGTTGCGATGAACCATCTACTAGAATCTTAACGCGTTTACCTTCCATGCCACGGATATTAATCGTTTGGGCACCTTGGCGAGAGCTTGAGTCCATCGTAACGCCTGGCGTGTATTCGAAGATCTCATTAACGTCTTTTGCCATATTCTCTTCGATTTGCTTGTCAGAGATGACGGTGACAGAAGCAGCAGTATTGATAAGTGTTTGATTCGTACGAGTCGAAGATACAACAACCTCGTCAAATAGGGCATAATCTTCAGCTAGGGCTGAGGTTGATGAAAGCGCTAAAACGATTGAAGCAGAGAGTAGGGATTGCTTATACATCTGATAGTTACCTTAATTCCATAGTATTATCTTGATTTCGCGGAAGATAATATTGGATCTAAATGATAATTACTATTATTTGCATTTCAATTTATTTGTACTTTTGTCATTAAAAGCTCGCTTAAACCGTATAACTCATTGTATTAAAAGACCTTTAATGGTTCCATTTATCTGGTGAATGCTTCCATTTTTGTGATTAACCTCTCATTTATAAAGTAGGAAACTGATGCATAGCCCAATAACACTTGAAGCGTTACACATCCTAGACGCCATCGACAGACGTGGAAGTTTCGCTGCTGCGGCCAATGAAATGGACCGCGCGCCTTCATCACTCAGTTACCAAATTCAAAAGCTTGAACAAGATTTAGATATCATGATTTTTGACCGCTCTGGCCATCGTGCAAACTTTACAGAGGCGGGTCAGTTGATACTTGAACAAGGTAGAGTGATCCTTGGTGCGACAGAAAGGCTCGTCAACGAAGCCAGCATTCTAGCTAATGGATGGGAGTTGGATTTAACCATCGCTTTTGATGGCATTATCCCAATTGCTAATTTCTTCCCACTTGTTGATGAACTAGGAAAAATCAGTAAAACGCGTGTTCGTTTACAAGAGGAGATCTTAGCGGGATGTTGGGAGTCACTGTCAGATGGCCGCGCCGACCTTCTTGTTTGCCCGAAAGTCGACACCATTCCGAATGACCTAAAAAGTGACGTGATTGGTAAAATGGAAATGGTGTGGGTAGCAGCATCCAATCATTACGTTCACAGGCGTTCTGGCGATTTTGACCAAAAGGCTAGGGAAAGTTACAGGGTGATTGCGATCGCAGATACGGCACGTGATCAGCCAGCATTAAGCATCAATATATTAGAGAAGCAGCCGCGTTTAACGGTGACGAGCTTTCCGGCAAAAGTCGAAGCATTAACCAGCGGGTTAGGTATTGGTACATTACCTTGTAGTGTTGCTAATCCACTAATTGAATCTGGTGTTTTAAAGCAAATCGCAGGTACTGAGCCCCAGCCAATCGACATCGTTATGGCTTGGCGACGCAATAAAATGGGTGACGCCAAATCATGGTGCATCCAACACCTTAAAAAAACATGGTCACTCAAGTAACGGAAGCACCATATCTGCTGTGCCGTCTTCAAAACAGATATCTAGCTTGAAACCAAGTTTTTGAGCTAGTGTCAGCATTCCTCTATTAGTTGGCATCGTCATTCCCGACATCTGTTTAGTCTGCTTGGCACGGCAGTAATCAATAACCTTAGTCATTAGAATTCGACCTAAACCTACACCTTTAAGATCAGAACGAATCAATATCGCGAATTCGGCATCCGTGTTCTCTGGGTTGATCAGAGCCCGAGACACGCCAATGATTGCAGGTGCACCTTGTTCTTCACGCACCACAACAAAAGCAATCTCTCTATCGAAATCAATCTGAGTGAAATTGGCTAACGCTTCATGATTGAATTCACCCACATCACTAAAGAAGCGTTTATAGAGATCCTCTTTAGAGACTCGATTAATGAAGTCGGCATGAAGTGGTTCATCTTCAGGAAGAATAGGGCGTAGTAACACTTCTGTGCCATCTTTTAACTGGATACGTTCCTCAAGCTCTACAGGGTAAGGGCGAATCGCTAGTCTTTCTTGCGGATCTCCCTCGTATGCTTTCAATATGATATCGGCATCCAGTATCGTGAACTTATCGCCATTCGCAAGCACTGGGTGTATATCCAGGTCGTATATTTCAGGGCAGTCAACCACCATTTGAGAAATACGAACTAGCAACTCAGACAAGCCTTCTATATCAATAGGATTAGGGAGCTTTTGTAGGCGAATCTTGCCACTCTTTATCGCTCGAATGATCAAGTAACGAGCCAGTGTCATATTAAGCGGTGGGAAAGCAGCTGCCGCGTCAATCGACTCATCCCATTCGGAACCGCCTTGACCTAGTAGAATAATAGGACCGAATGTTTCATCGGTTGTCACCTTAACGCGAAGCTCTTGTCCGCCAGCCAGTTTCGCCATACCTTGAACCAGCAAGCCATGAATATGCGCAGTAGGGAACGATAACTGAGAGCGATCCAAAATCGCTTGTGCCGCATTTGCGACCTCATTACTGTTTCTTAAATTAAGCATTACGCCTTGAACGTCAGACTTGTGCGCAATGTCTGGTGAACGGAGTTTGACTGCAACGGGATAGCCAATGGTTTCTGCAATATGCACCGCTTCACTGGGGTCAGAAGCGATCCAAGTAGGTAACACATCCAAGTTGAAGTGTTTGAAAAACTGACTGTTTTGATGGGTATCAAGGCTAACTGTTTCTTTATCCAGTAGTTGGCGTTCTATCCAATTTCTCGCATCCGCTAAGTCTTCAATATGGACTTTCTCAGCCGTAGTTGGCGTCTCCATAAGCTGACGTTGGTTGCGTCGGTACTCAACCAGGTGCATGAATGCAACTACTGAGCTTTCCGGCGTTCGATAGGTTGGAATACCAGCCTCTGTGAACAACTTTCTAGCAGGCCTTGCCGTCAGTTCACCGGACCAATTGGTAAGAATATTGAATCGCTTGTGGCGAGGATGCTTTTTAATCGCGTCGATAATGCGCTCTGCAGTTTGAGCAGAATGTGCGATGGCAGAAGGGCTATGCATGATGAGAATGGCATCCGCTTCATCACCATCAAGTAGTGTGTTGATAGTATCGATATAACGCTGATCACCCGCATCACCAACAATATCGATAGGATTGCTATGTGACCAGCTTGAAGGTAACACCTTATTGAGTTTTTCGCGCGTCTCTTCCGATAACTCAGCGAGTTTGCCGCCACGTTCGAATAACGTATCAACAGCCATAATCGCAGGGCCACCACCATTCGTGACAATCGCTAGTCGCTCTCCCCGTAATGGGACCGAGTGAGTTAGGGTTTCTACCGCAGCAAACAGTTCATGCAAGTTTTTAACTCGCAACATGCCACTACGACGAATAGCAGAGTCGTAAATAATGTCGAGCGTATCTGCACCACCAGTATGTGCCATTGCTGCTGCTCGGCCTTTGGCGGTTCGGCCACCTTTTAATACTAGTATTCTCCGGTTACGTGAAGCTGCACGGGCAGCCGAAATGAAGCGTCTGGCGTCTTTAATGCTATCTACATAAAGCAATATAGCTTCGGTGTGAGAGTCGGTACTCAGGTAATCCAATAGTTCAGAAAACTCGATATCCGTGCCGTTACCGATTGAGATAAATGCAGAGAAACCGATCTCTTTATCATTCGCCCAATCAAGTATCGTGGTGCACACTGCTGCAGATTGAGAAACAAACGCAATCTTGCCGGGCAGTGCGGTCACAGGAGAGAATGAGGCATTGAGATTAAGCCAAGGAATGATCACACCTAAGCTGTTTGAGCCAAGCATCCTTATGTTGTGCTTTTTCGCGATCGCTAGGCATCTTGAGTCGTACGTTTCACCGTTATCACTCGGCTGTTGCATGTCTGAAGACAGAACAATGACAGACGCAATGCCTTTCTCCGCTAACTCCTCAAAGATCGCTATATTGCGAGTCGCGTTGGTACATAGAATCGCTAGATCAGGGACGATCGGTAGCGACAAAATGTTTTTGTAGGAAAGTACACCCGCCACCGAATCGTATTTGGGCGTAACTGGCATTACCGCCCCCTTAAAATCCCCATGCAACAGATTATTCATAACAATGTAGCCTGCTCGGTTTTCTCGCTGAGAAGCGCCAACAACAGCAATCGAACGGGGTTTCAGTAGGGGATCAAGATGATTCATAGACATATCCTAGCAATGCACGTAAGTTCATCGTAACTTACTTTTCGATGACAGGTTGATGGCAAATTCACCGAATTAAGATGAATAAGCAAACACTGCATTAAGTTTGTGAAATAGGTCACCCACTAATGGTGTATAATCTCAAAGTTAACTTGATTCTAAACCGACGTATCGGCATGATTTATAGTAATTATTATTAAGGATATAGAGCTTTCCATGAAAAAAATTGCAATTGCGACTTTGCCACTGCTCTTGGCTGCGTGTGTATCTGAAAACTACATCACGGATGTGACTTCAGATAGTTATCAAGAAGAGTACAAAACTGCCAAAGTTGAAGCTCCAGTTGTGTCTCAATCACAGCAATCAGGCGTTGTTGAAGAGAATGTTGTTAACGTTATCAGAACAGAACCTGTTGAGCAGAAAGTCACTCAAACAACTCAGGCTAAGCCAGTTGCGGCAGTGAAAGGTCCAACTAAGAAACAACAAGACATGAACCAGCGTTTTGGTTACACAGTTCAAGTTGTTGCGGTTGGCAGTCAAAGTAAAGTCGACTCTTTCGTGAAAATGCTACCAACGACTTCTCAACCAGTTTGGGAAAACTACAAGATGGTTAATGGCACTAAGTGGTTCACAGTACTTTACGGTGACTACGCAACACGTTTAGAAGCAAAAAAGGCTATCTCAACACTACCTAGTTCACTTAAAAACTTGAAGCCATTCGTGAAGAGTATTGATGACATCAAAAACTCTGAATACCCAAAGCTTAACAAGTTAAACTAGGTTTTGAATCATAAAGAAGGAGCAAATGCTCCTTCTTTTGTTTTAAGACGAACCGTTTTGTCTAATAGTTAATCGCTCGATCTTTCGGACGCAATTTTAACAATCAAAACACTGTACCTATTTCGACTTTTGTTTATCATTGAAGTCAGTATTCCTAGTTTCAAGGACCGAATTTACCCATGAACACCACAAACATTCTTCTACTATGCGGCGGTGGATCTTCAGAGCACGAAGTGTCTTTAGTTTCAGCCAATTACCTTTTTGATCAACTTAAGAGCGTTGAAGACTTTAACGTTGTGAGAGTTGAGATTAAGAGCGAAGGTTGGTGTCTAGATTCGGGCGAATTGGTTTATCTTGATATCAATAATCAAACGCTACGAGGCGATAACCTAGACTCAAAAGTCGACTTCATTGTTCCTTGTATTCATGGTTTCCCAGGTGAAACCGGTGATATCCAATCACTGTTTGAAATGGCGAAGATCCCTTATCTTGGCTGTGGTTCTGAAGCTAGCAATAACAGCTTCAACAAGATCACCTCTAAGCTTTGGTATGACGCATTGGGAATTCCAAACACGCCATATCTATTCCTATCTGACAATACAGATGAAGCTCATTCACAAGCAACTCAAGCTTTTGAAAAGTGGAGCAAAGTATTCGTAAAAGCGGCACGCCAAGGCTCTTCTGTTGGCTGTTATCAAGTCAACCATATTGAAGACTTGAGCGAAGCTATCAACAAAGCATTTACTTATTCAGATCAAGTGCTTGTTGAAAAGTCAGTGGTGCCAAGAGAGCTGGAAGTTGCGGCTTATGAAATCGACGGAGAGCTGCACATTAGCAAGCCAGGCGAGGTGATTGCACCGAATGGCGCATTCTACTCTTACGAAGAAAAATACAGCGCAGATAGCCACTCGATCACAGAAGTTGAGGCAACTAACCTTACTGATGAGCAACGTCAACTGATTGCGGACAGCGCTCGCAAAGTGTTTACACAAATGAAGCTTCGTCACTTGTCTCGTATAGACTTCTTCTTAACGCAAGATAATGAGATCTACCTAAACGAAGTTAATACCTTCCCAGGCATGACACCAATTTCGATGTTCCCAAAAATGGTTGAACACGACGGACATAAGTTCGCTCAATTCCTAGAAAACTGTGTAAGAACGAGCCTTTCTTAAGCATATTTTCTGAGAATTCGTATAATCAATTCACAATAAAAAGCGGCTTGGATAACTTCCAAGCCGCTTTTTTACTTCTATCTTTTTTGTCTCTTGGCTTATTGCCATGGTGTTAGTGCCTTAAACTTCATTTTTTCACTTTCTGCCGTACTCGAATAACCAACATACTGGGCAGGCATTGCAGGGCTAAGCCAGCGTCCAAAGTCCTGAATCTCTCTGATCTTAAGCCCTTGTTTAGAAAGCTCTTGCGCCGCACCAACTCGTATAGAGTTTCCTGAAAAGTGATGATTTTCTGCCAAACCGAGTAAGTCACTAGCACGCCTTAGTATTCGATAGATGGATGAATCATCTAGTGGTTGAAGGCTGATGTTTTCATGCTTATCAATTGCCCGAAACAGAGTTAATTCACCTTCCAGCCCTGTATAGCTTAGCCAGCGTTCAAGTGAAGAGCTTGCAACGGGTGAGAGCTTGTAACGCGAGTCCTTGATCGCGATTTCATAAACACCATCGACACTCTCAACATCACCCGAAGATAAGGACTTAAGTTCTGAGCGCTTTAAAACACACTCGAACATCACGTTATAAATTGCTATGTCACGGATCTCTTTTAGCGTTGCCTTATCATGTGCGAGCAAGGTGTTTAATTGACTAAGGTGTGAAGATGTCATCGCGTTTGTTTGTTTAGCGTCACCAGCCATTTGAGCTTGTAAGTGGAGCAGGGTGAATCGAACTTGCCTATGCTTAATAGGGTTGGGGAAGTTAAACACGGTGTGTAATAAGCTAAGCGTTGCAGTGTAACGTTTTAATGACGCAAACTTTCTATTACTAGACTCGGTTTCTAAAAAACGACGAACTGCAGTAATTGACGCAGGGAGTGTATTAATGCGGAACTTGGCGCAGAAAGCATGGTAGCGGTTCCAATCACTGTAGATACCCAACAGTGAATTACGAGAATATTGGTAGCCTGTTAACTCGTCGATAACATCAACCGAAGATTCTCTGTTTAATTTTTCAACAAACGAATTAATTATCGCAGAGTCGGTTAAAATAGGGACATTTTTTCTCAAATTACCGTACCTCGACAGGTGTTTTTGCCATATTATGCTTGCTATCGTTATTAGTATACTTATGATTAATGCAGTGAAAACAAAAAGATGATCAATAGATATGGCTAATTCAATTTACCGTGGGATCCATCTGCAATCGACCGATTCCACAAACACAATTTGGCGTACTAAATTAAAAAACCACGTTATTCAAGGTAACTTAGCTGCCGTAAAAAAGAGTATCGATTGGTGGATTGATACTGCATCTATTATTGACCCAAAAGAGTTCACAGCATTAAGTAAGTCTAGAGGGACTGGTGGCCAAACTGAAAATTTCAATGGTTACCAAATCAAAAATGACACTGGTGAGCCCAACGCATGGTATTGCATGTTTAACGGCCGTCTTATCAAAGGCGGGAAAACGGCCATACAGCGTCATATCGAAGCTTACTTAATCGCTAAACAAAAAGCCGAGCAACAAAAGAAGTAAATTATGAGCCTAGTATATTCAACAGAAACAGGTCGTATTAAACCTGAAGAAGAGAAAGTCCAACGTCCAAAAGGCGATGGTATCGTTCGAATCCAAAAAGAAACCAAAGGCCGTAAAGGCAAAGGCGTTTCTGTCGTAACTGGCTTAGATCTAGATGACGCGCCATTAAAATTAATGGCTGCAGAGCTTAAGAAAGTTTGCGGCTGTGGTGGCTCAGTAAAAGATGGCAACATCGAAATTCAAGGCGACGCACGCGATAAGATTAAAGCGCACCTTGAAAAGAAAGGCTACAAAGTTAAGTTTGCTGGCGGTTAATCTCTAACTAATACCAGGGGTAAAATCGAAGATTATTATCACTGAATATTAGGTATTTTATGGTAAATAACCACTATGGTTAAATACACAGTATAATTTAAAGAATACCGACACAATACAAAGGCAGGGCATCAGACATAGAGTCCTGCCTTATAAACAGCAAAACCAATTTAACATAACGTACATAATACGCAGTTGGCTAGTGCTTTATTTGGGGTGGCTGCCATCAACGCTAATCCTGCGCAAGTCATTGAAATACTAGTTAAACCAAGCCCGTTATACTTTTTTGCAATGCTGTTCCAAAGCGTTTGTGCTTCGTACGTTTTCGCTTTATCTAGCGCCAAACCAACTAACGCCTTTTCTTTATCTTCACCGACAACATCAGCAAGCATAAGTACTTGATTCTCTTTAAGAAAAGCTCTGTCTTTTCGAATATCCGTTAGCATTTGAGTGCTAATACCTAAATCAGATGCGACTTGCTTATATTGGACATAATTCATGTGCTCTTTATAAGCGTCTATGAGTTTCTTTGTGTACATTTTGAAAACCTCGTTTGTTTCCTCTAGCTCGATTCTAGCTCATAAACACGAAAATTATCGTATTGCCACTACGAGATTTATCGTATTTACTGTACGGAAATTATCGTACTTACTTCTTCTGGTGGCTTCTATGTTTACAATTGAACCTATCCAATACGGCTCTGTTTTAAAATCTGAACACGTTAGCTTCTCAAGCTATCCAGATTTCATACACGCGTCCGTGTCTCTTCATAACTCACCATTAGAAATCTGCTTTGAGTTCCTTGTTAGTGAACTTGAGTTCGGCCAACACACAATTGGTGAAGAACTGTTTCACACTGTCAGCTACAAGAATCCACTTTATAACTCTAGTGACGCTTTCACGTTTACGTTTGATAACGACCAAGAGCTTGAGCAGTTTTGTTCGTTCTACGGTGTGGAACGTTAATCATGGATTCAATCTACTTCGACAATGAACCTAATCACGGTATCAACGCCTATTTCCCTTGGGGTCATAATTTCTTTAAAACTCCGCGCGATTTCTTCCAGTTCATGGAAGCTCACTATGGAATGGTGTCATTTCAGATTGTTGAAATCACAGACGAAAACTACCAAGAGCTTTTGGTTAAGGGCGTGTTCAGTGCCATCTAAAAAACCACATAAGTTTCATGATGAAATTCGTCCGGTTCAAGTGGATCACCTAGCTTTTTCATTTTCGTATGGCTCGCTGAGACATTTGGATAGCTCTAACGAACAAGACTTTATCAACTTGCAGTTTCCTGAGTTTAAGAAGCAAACCGTTAAAGGCCGCCTTAACTCACCAGAAGCTATAGAAAAATCAATTGAGTTACACCGTAACAAATGCCGTAAAGTTTTGGCTGATAGGTTTGATGAGTTTATGGCGAAAGTCTTTAACTTCCGTTTGTCTCCTATGCGTGGTCGTGGCTTGCATGGCTACGAAGATTCGATGGTGATTTACGACTCTACCGGAACCGTTGAATGTGGCTTGGTCGGTGTTGGCGGTAACAATGACACGGTCTATGTACAGATTAATGGTACTGGCTGCTCTAAGTTATTCGACTTCACGACACACAAAAAGCTGCACTGGTGGCTGTCTCTTTTGGGTATCACTCGCCTAGCCCGTTTGGATCTCTGCGTGGATGACTACACCGGAATCTTTGACTGTAAGTATGCTGAGAAATGTTTTTATGAGGGAGCATTTCGCACTGCTTCTCGTGGTCGTGGCCCGACAATGGTTCCTCATAAGCGCGTTTCACAGTCTGGTGAATTATCAGAAGAAGCTGTACTTGTTGGCTCTCGTACGTCTTCAGTTTACTGGCGTATCTACAATAAAAAGTTTGAGCAAAACATCGCTGACCCTGAAGTCATTTGGTATCGCAACGAAGTGGAATTGAAGAAGTGTGATTTAGCACTACTCGCCTCGCCTGCTTCGGCCTTTGCTGGTCTGTGTGACTTCGCCGCCAGTATCGACCCTGCTGAACCAATGAAACTTGAATTGAATAAGAAGAAAGCCGGACTTGAGTTTATGGCTCGTATCGCTTGGGTTCGCCGTCAATGTGGTAAGGCTCTATCTGAGGTCGTTGCTATGACTGAGGGAGACTTGGGGGAAGCGTTTGGAATGCTCATTCCCACGCATCATCGCCGCGCTAATTTCAATACATCGTTGGGCATTCCTGACGAATACACTAAACAGAAAATCGAAATTTTGGAGTCAAGAATATGCCTACAATAACTGGTATCTCTATCAAGCGTTTCCCTAAATCTGGCATGGAGTTCGCGGAGCTGTCTGTACTTCGTGCCGTTGAAGAAGTCGATAACGAGAAGTTTCAACAAACGGGCATCGGCTTTTCAACTGACATTCCATACAACAAGCAAGCACTGAAAATTGATGTGGAATACGCACGTCAGCTTATCCAATCGCGTGCTTTTGTGGCTAACCGTGAATACGAGCTGAACTTTGGTGCTAACCCAAATGACCCGCTCGATATCTTGGTCAACAAGCTTGTTCCTGTCGATGAGGAAATCAAAAAGCACTTCGATAACTTCATGAAAGCTAAGTAATTAGGTCTTAGTGCTATGTCTATTTGCGTGACTGTTATTGATGGGGTTTTGCAGCAATCGTCCGGTGATGTTTGTGAATATGTCTTGGTCTCTAAAGAACAGTTATCGCACTTGGTTAATGGCCAATTTGATTGGTCATTATTGGAATTCGACAAAGCTCTTTATGAGTTCGTCGTACAACAAAGCTTAATCACGTTCATTGGTGGACATGTATTAGGTCGAGTATTAAAACACTTTCGTTAATCCTTTTAGGAATATTATTATGAATAAACTACGTCAAATGGCTAACAATAAAATCCTTCTTGCGTCTATCGCTCTTACGTCAGGCTCTGCTTTTGCTGATGCTTCAGCGAATGAAACAGCTATCACTTCTGCGGTTAACGCAGGTAAATCAATGGTGCAACTGACCACATCAGGTGTAATTGGTATTGCTGCACTTGGTTTCGGTCTAGGTATGGTTGTCGCTTGGCTCCGTAAGTAATGATTGTCTCCGTTGTCCTTGGCTCTCTAATGTGTGCCTCATTCCTTTATGGGGTTTACACGGGAGTCATAGCAGGTTGATTGATTGGGAGCTTCGGCTCCCTTTTTATTGAGGGCTACTTGTGTATTCTAAAAACTCTATATCTTTGCTTTTACTCGCTTTGACAATGAGTCCCTATAGCTTTGCATACTATAAAGTGAGCAAAGTCATCACATTTGGTCATTTCTGCAAGGTCTCATATTCCGTAGGTCAAACTTACACGGAGGGGTCCAACCCGTGTAACGGAGACACATCTAGAAAATGGCATTACAAAGAGAACTCATGGGTTACAGCAGGAAAGATCTATGCAAAACAAGTGTATAACACTACAGGTAACTCCAAGAGCGTTGTTGTCGCAAACGTAATTTGGGTGGATGAACCTAACTGTAAAACGATGGAAGGTGAAAGCTTAGGAACAGTAGCATTCCCAGTTGGTACGTCGTCAGTCTCCACTGTTTGTCGCAATAAATGTAAAGCGAACTTAATGCAAGGAACTTGGGTTTCTGGCGGTGTTCAAGACGACCCCCGTCCTTTTGGTCACTACAACTATTCAGGGCAACCCTGTGATGGAACGGAAGGCTCTGGTGGTGATGGCTCCACTGGCGGTGACGGCTCTACTGGTGGCGACGGTTCTACTGGTGGCGACGGTTCTACTGGTGGTGACGGTTCTACTGGTGGCGACGGCTCTACTGGTGGCGACGGCTCTACTGGTGGCGACGGCTCTACTGGTGGCGACGGCTCTACTGGTGGCGACGGCTCTACTGGTGGCGACGGTTCTACTGGTGGTGACGGYTCTACTGGTGGCGACGGCTCTACTGGCGGTGACGGCTCTACTGGTGGCGACGGTTCTACTGGTGGCGACGGTTCTACTGGTGGTAACGGTTCTACTGGTGGTGGCAGTCCCAATAACGGTGATGGTCTTACCAAAGGTGATATCAAAGACGTTCTTGAAGATGTCTTTGGGAAATCAGGCCAATTTAGCGCTCCAGGACAAGGTGATGGTTACGCTACTAATACTGTACTCACAACAGCAGTTGATGATCTAAAAAATGAAATTGATGACTTAGAAAAATCTCTTGAACGTAAGCTCCAGCAATCACCATTAAAGCTTGGACAAATGTCGTTTTCTAACGGTTCTTATGACAGTACCAGTTTCTCTTTGAGCAAATGGAATGTTGAAGTGGGCTTTAATTTGTTTAGCTCTTTAGGCTCTGCCAATACCAACATGATTCGAACCGTTATCTTATTTATCGCCACCCTATTAGCTGGCTTTATCTTGCTTTCTTCCGGTCGCTCTAAGGTATAAATCATGGAATATTTCTACAGCGCGCTTGATTACCTCGTTTCTGTTTTCGGCAGCATTTACGACTTTTTCGCTACCATACCGGAACTGTTTGTGGACGTGTTCACATACGCATGGTTTTGGTTCATTAAGCTTTATATCTACTTAAAAATCCAAATGTTAGAAATGGCCTATAGCGTTGCCTCTTTGCTACTTTCTGAATATGAAGTCTATACGGTGCTGAACATGGCTTTTAACAAGCTCCCTTCAGACTTACGCTTTGCTTGTTACCAGTTCGGTATCGTTGATTCAGTTCGGATTGTGGTTGATGCGTTTGCTACGGCATTTGTACTTAGAATTATGGGGTGGTGATATGGCTGTTTCCTTTCGTCATGGCTCTAATGGAGCTTATAAAACCGCTTATGTCACATGGTTCGAAATTCTCCCTGCCTTGCGTGAGGGTCGTATCGTTGTAACCAACATTGAGGGCTTGAAACCTAAAGAGTCTATAGAAGAGTTATTGGGGGAAAAATTCCCAGAATCTGCACGACTGATTAGGATCTTTACACGATCTTCTGAGGGCGTGATGCTTTGGCAAAATTGGTTTAACTGGATGCCCATTGGTGCATTCATCGTTATTGATGAGTGTCAGGATTTGTATTGCCCTGAAGCAGGTTTTAAGCGTGAGAAGTTTTTACAAAGACCGTTTTCAGAGTTCGTAGATTATCTACCAAAAGACTTTTCTGAGCTGTTCTATTCTCGTTGGCTTCCAGTTGACCCTGACTCGTTTGAAGTGGGAGATGTTGATGACTGCGAACGAACCCAACTCGACGAAAATAACAGACTACTCTACCCGTTCGACTTCTATGGTGCATTTACGCGACATCGTAAATACCAGTGGGATATTGTCATGCTCACGCCCGACTACACTGCAATCCCTACTTGGTTGAAAGGATGTGCCGGTGAAGCCTATTCGCACCGTTCAACGGATACTTTCTTTCAAAGTCGTAAGCCTAGGATTTTTAACCACCCTCCCAAATCCACAAAAACAGCTCCATCGACAAAAGCCGACATGGCCAGTAGCACCAATAAGAAAATTCCTGTTGATGTGTTCGCGCTTTATAAGTCCACGGGAACAGGAGGCTTTAACGCTACCAAATCTGACATCTCGATTTTGAAGTCACCCAAATTCATTCTCGCGATCATTATTGGCTTCGCGGCCATCGGCAAATTTCTATGGGATTTATCTTATGTACTATCTGATTCTGATGTGGGTGAAGTTCAAACGGTTGATGCGCCAGCTGCCCCTACCAACTCGCCTACTCTATCTGCTCCGGCTAACGTTCCAGTATCTGAAAATGTTTCTATCCAAGATGGGCAAAGTTCTGTTCGGGTGGATTCTAGCGATGCTACTTCTCAAGCTTCTCCTGAAAGTCTTCCTGATGCTGTGAATCCTTTCTTTGATGCCTTTCCTGTATTCAATGGCTCTACAGCGGTCTATCTTACGTCAGTAAATAGAACGATTTATCCAAAGGGGTTTGGTGAGCATTCAGAGTTTGTCTTTAGGATAGATAAAGGCGTGGACACCTTTTATGTACGTTCGGCTATATTGAACCGCTACGGCTACCGCTTCGAATTGATTGATGATTGCTTGATTCAAGTGCGTTCTAAATCAGTGTCTAGGGTTCTAACGTGTCCACCTACATCGAGTGGCGTTGCTATCGCTTCTGAAAGTAACGATTTGATGAGTGGTAGAGTTGAAGACGTTCAAAGGTCTGTCGATATCTTCAGCATGTGACGAATGACATACTTGAACGGAGGTCTGTCAAAAAATGACATACTCGCCCCGCAGGGATAAGGGCACTCGATACAGTTCTTGGGTATGACTTTCCCAAATGCCCGAAAAGCAGCGAAGCGTAGCTGGCTCAATGAAACCACCTTACTAACCCTTCACATTGCTAAGATCACCCTAGCAGAGCCTCACAACATCAGTGGGGCTTTTTGCTACTGCAACCCATATGACTCTTAACTCTTGGTATTCCGCTCACAGCTTCGCGTGAGTCGTGAGAGCTGAACAGCGAGCGCGACGCTGTGGGCGGCACAACCCCCGTGTTGTATCACGGGGGTAAATTCGACCTATCTATCAACAATCGCTAAACTCAAATACACAATCAATTAATTCATACAGTTAGTTGTGGTAATATCCAATCAAGCACTTATAACCTCACTATATCTGGTGACACTATCGTGATAGCAATAGAAACAATAACTAGAAAAATGGCACAAGGGAGAACCAACCCATACTTGTGCAAAGGTGATGATGGTAAGCAATATGTAGTAAAAGGCAGTAGCGCAACATGCGCTGGACTTGTAAAAGAGTGGATTGTTGCCCATTTAGCAAAAGACTTTGGCTTACCCATCCCTGACTTTAAGATTGCTTGGCTTGATCATGACCTTGTTGAGTTTGGGACATTTGGCTTAGAAGCAGGTTATTGTTTCGCGTCACTATACATGCCGAACCTCCAAGAAATAACCTACAATCAAGTTAAGGGTGTACATAACCAGTTACTACGAGATTTATTTATTTTTGACTATTGGATAAAAAATAATGACCGGAATCTAACTAGTAGTGGCGGAAACCCCAACTTTTTCTTAGAGCAACGGACTAGAAACACTTGTGTTGTTGATCATAATTTAGCGTTTGCTGATGACTTTAAAGCAGAAGAGCATGTAACTGAGCATGTTTGTTGTGATTACTGGGAAGGTTTAGATCTAGTCGATAGAGAAATCTATACACAAAAGTTTCAAGGCGCTCTAGAAGGTATCGATGCAATCATCGAAAAGATTCCAGATGAGTGGTTAGAGTTGTATTCTAAAGATACTATTCATCGTGAAATTACGTTAGTATTGCAACAATTTCTAGATGAGCCATTTTGGGAGGACATATCATGAAAATAGCATTACAATTCGCGATTGTTCGCTTTATGCCATTCGCAGAAACATCAGAGTTTGCCAATGTTGGTATCCTTGCGTTTGCTCCAAAAACAGGTTTTGTTAGTTATAAGCTGGCCCCTGCACGCTTTAAAAGAGTTACAGACTTTTTTGATGACCTTGAAGGACAGCTTTATAAACAAGCTATAGCTAATTTTGAAGATGAACTTTGCTATGTTCAAAATTACGCGAACAATATTAGCGGACAAGAGCTCGTTGATATAATGCAAGAAGTAACAAGAACTCGAGAAGGCTTGATGACCTTTGGTGATCTTAGTGTAATGATGGCCGAAGATGCTGAACTTGCCGTAGAGCAGTTATTTGACCGCTTTATTGGTAGAGATTTCAAAGACACGAAAGAATACCGTGAACAGCAGATGGTTAGAGTATTACGGAAAGAATTGATTAGTAATTTAACTGTTCGTTATAAAGAGCAAAGTCTTAATACTGGATTCAGCCAATTTAAAATGCCTTTAGTTGCTAAAGAAGCAGATGTGATTAAGGCAATAAAACCTTTGGCATTCGACCAAAAAACTCCATTAGCACTTGTTGATCATGGAGACCGTTGGATTTCTCGAGTAAAACACTTATTACAAGCTCGCACTGTCCAACAAGATGATTTTTTGTTTACGATTGAAGAACCAAGAAGCAAAAAAGATGAGTTTTTAACCGCTTTTGAGACTGTTCACAATGGTATGAAAGAACTCGGTGTTAAGGTTCTTCCTTACAAGAACAAACAAGATATACTGAAATTTGCAGAGTTCGATGTCGAACATATGATTGATGATTTTCAATTAGTAACAAATTGATCAAAGAGGCTACTTAACAGTAGCCTTTTTTTTATCTAACCTTCAAGACTACTCAATTTGATAATTCATAAATTAAAAAAGCCGAACTCAATGAGTCCGGCTTCTTTCTCCTGATATGAGCAAAAAGGAGGTTCGTCAATTAATGATATTGCGCTCTAACTTCAGCAATTTTCTTACTATATTCCCTTTCAATCCTTCTAATCTCTATATCTCGCTCCCTCTTAAGCTGCATAATTTCTCGATTTAGCAGAGAGTAAGAATCACTTTGATAAATGAGATCACAACGGCTACTCACTTCGTCAATAGCACGACTCGAACCACTCAAATTAAACGCATGTTCGTAAACCTTGCTACCGTACTTAAATGCCCGTAAATGTACATTGCTCCCAGCTTTTAACTCTTTCATTAAGCCTTTACTTGGTTTCTGAATGAAAACAAATTTGCTGTTTGAGTTAGACATTACGGCTTCTAAGCTATGTACCTTGCCCCTATCAACCCTAAGTTTTACATTTAACTTACTGTTAGCCCCTGCAATATAACTCCCTGTATCTTTGTTGCCGAATACAACATACATTTCGTTAGATCGTCTTGCAGAATCACACCTAAAACCAAACTGTGCATTATCAGAGTAAGTTTTTTGTACATACACCTGTTTATCACTAATGGGGTCAACATAGGAGCTAGGGAAAAATTTTGCGTGAACAGAAACAGAAGTCATTAAAATTAATGAGAGGAGCATTGAGTTTTTCATAAACAATACCTATCCAAGAAAATAAACCCATACTCTACACGAATCCATGGTCATTTTTTAAGACAGTTAACATCTTGTAGCGACCAACTCAATTTTACTCATTATTATTGATAATTCTAATAAAATCAGAAGATTAAAGATGAAGAAAATTAGACTCATCTTAGAACTCAACTGAGTTGTCCATGCTTTTCTAATGCTATTTTTTAATATTCGCTATCGCTCTGGCTAATCCAAGTAGATGGGTTGAGGTTTTAATCTCTAATTCAGATTGAATTCCCAAGAGCGCAATCCCTGCTAATATTTGTTGTGGCCTCACGACTTGGCCTGTCGGCAACTCCATACTGTCATATAACATTTTGAACTGTTCCCAATCATCACTTACGCTGAGTTCCCGACCTTTTGCCATACGCATAAGCCTTTTACACTCCGGAGGTATCGGTTTTCCTTCGTCCCAACCCGTGACAGTCCTCACAGTTTTAAAACACAGTTCAGCGACCTCTTCCTTTGTCATTTGGCACTCTAACTCTCGAAAAATGTAATTCTTACTCATTTCGCGATACTTCAATGATAAAACCTCTAAATACAAGAGGTTGCACTGAATTTATAAGATATGCACCATTAAACATAATCAGACATAATACGCAGTCATTATATGTGAAATCTGAGAGCTTTTCGAGCCTTATCCCTGACAGATTTCACGTACGCGCTGATTAAATTTATTCGTGTAATCACTTTGGTTGTTTGGTTACACGTTAAATCGAAATAACTAGTACCACCTTAATTACATCAGCTAAACACTCTTACTGGATCTTCACCGAGCACCTTTTATAATTCGCCTTTATTTCGTTACGGTTACCTGCCAGACAATTACGTTGCTTTGTTCACGAAAAATAACTTCTCAACTGATACTAACCACTGGATATTTTAAACGTTCAACTCCTCACAGCTTACAAACGATAGCTACGAGTCCTTTGTGTAGATTTTTCAGTAATCCTGCTGTTCTGTTTTCAGATTTCACACACGCGACCACGTCAACTAACTACACAAACAAAATCTAGATGCTTGGATTTATACGTTTCGAGTCTGTGCCTACCGAGATTGTTTTTCTAGCTTTGACTGTTTAGACTCCGAATACACTGTAATGCCCACATTTGATCTCGCTTTGTAGCAACCTGTACTTGGTACTAGCTTTGCCTTAGAACCACCAAAATTTTAAGACCTTAAACCTAGCCATTACCATATCCTGTTTATCACTAATGTAAGTTCAACTTGGCCAGTGCTCAAAGCTATTAAGCTACAAAGAAATCAGACTCTAATCATGTATTACCTGAAACAGTTCAGGGGTTAGTTTGAGGTTATTTCCTCATGTTCTCGCCTTACCCACTTAAGAAACGCACCAAAAAGTGACAGCGTAATGCTATCGAATTAAAGAACTGTTTGCTTTTTCGGCCCGCTACTTAGCGAACTCATAAAGGCCTCAGATTCGCTATAAAGACAATAAACAAACCCGCTTAAAATTAACTGTGCATTTATACAGTCAATTCCCCCCCCCCCCGTAAAAACGGTACTTACTGACTAAATTACATTCAAAATCAATGCTCTGCGTTCAGTTCTTAAACTTCTATTTGGTTTAATAGCTAGCTTTCCTGTATAAACATCAGCTAAGAACTAATTTTTAGGGTATGGCGATTCTACGAATACAAATACTCTAACATCTGATTGAACCTACTCTAAAATAATGCGGCATTGGGTTCAAATTACGTGTATGGGTTAAATATCATGAGCGACAAAGCATTCCGCAAACTCAACATATTCCTCTCGATTTTTTGCCTAGCAATCACCCTATTGTCGTTACTCTCTTTTGATAAGCTCATGAACAAGAACTACGTCATTGGGCCAGGCAAATACCCTACGTTGGTTAACACAGACCGCATCCATAATGGCGGAACAGTTGGCTCGTTACGCAGATTAAAAGATGCTATAGAGTTACAGTGTGACTTTAAGCGTACCTACAGCAAGCCATTTTGTGAGATTGAATTCGTGCTATCTGAAGAAGGCAAAGGTTTAGATCTTTCCACGTATGATTCGGTAACCATTAACATGGATTACGAAGGACAAGATAACCCAAGGTTTCGTTTTTACATTCGTAACTACGACGAGCGCTACAGTGTGAAAGGCGATGCAATGTCGAACAAGTTCAATCGCTTAGACTTTTCGCTACCAGATGCAAGCCACATCGACTTGGACTACTTCAACGTCCCATTCTGGTGGATTGATCATTATAACCCCCCTGTTTCTGATA
This sequence comes from Vibrio sp. Isolate22, assembly GCF_022398115.1. NCBI lineage: Bacteria > Pseudomonadati > Pseudomonadota > Gammaproteobacteria > Vibrionales > Vibrionaceae > Vibrio > Vibrio sp. Isolate22. The sequence continues at coordinate 98,647 of NZ_JAKEUW010000003.1, forward strand.
GCGCGGTAGACATCACGAACGCGGTATCTGTTGAACTCGGGCTTGGTGCGAGCACGCTTGCCGGGCATCATTCACTTAAGATCTCTAGTATCGTCTTCCACGGTAAAATAATCAGCAAAGCTTTGCTAGGTGAGCTTTTGGTTGGACTATGGGTAATGTACTCCGTCTACTATGTCTGCTGTGCTCTACATATCGCTCGACGAAATAAAGCTCGTTCTGCACAGCAACAACGCTATTTAACCCAAGAAATTGAAGAACTAAAGGTGAAAGCATCGACCGATCCATTAACTGGCTGTAGAAACAGAACCGAAGCACTAGATACCTTCTATGATTTTGAAAGACTGGCGCAACAAGAGAAAATGATTCACGTCGCGTTGTTTGACTTAGACCATTTCAAACAAATCAATGACCAACACGGCCATGAAGTAGGCGACAAAGTTCTCATTCATTTTGTTGCTACCACCTACGAAACCCTTGGTGAACAGTATTTACTTTATCGCTGGGGCGGTGAGGAGTTCCTACTTGTTTGTCTAGAACAAACGACGCTACAGTGTCACGAATCAATCGATAACTTATACCTTGCAATGGACACAAAGGCATGGCCGAACGGGCTAACTGTGACAGCTTCTACCGGTGTCACACAGCTTAAGCAGAACGAGTCGATACGTTCTGCAATCAAACGAGCAGACAAAGCACTGTATGAAGCGAAGAACAACGGACGAAACCAAGTCGTGACGTTTTGATTCCACGTCTTTGTTTTTCACCTGCACATTTCTAAGCCCCTGTAAGATGGCTACTCAGTCAGCTAAATCTCTTAGTATTCACCGCTTTTCCATAGCAATTTTTAATCTCGTTGCTCATTCGAGCGACCATGAATTAACTTCCTTCAAGCTCAAGCCACACACTTAGGTAAATCACCATCCACCTCAATACGGACCTTGGGCTTGCTGCACTAATATGCACTCAGCAACTACTTTCTGCTGCGCTTGAAGTATGCGAACTCTGTTCTAAGCACCGTTAGATACGCAGCTCTGTCCCTGAGTATCTTAATATCGTTGCTTGCCACGAACACTCCTGCATTTAAACCATAAAACCTTACCCATTGATTAGCTTAATTAATTCGCTAATCATTGAAGTCACAGCGTCACGATCGTTAAAAAAGCTCTGATATTGAACAACTTATGGCTGGTGACACAAATGTTGACACCAAAACACCAGAATGTTTAACTTTCAACTTGCCTTGTAATTTAATTACAAAACAAAAGCTAATGCACCCCAAAAAGTAGATTACTCCGAGGTAAACTGTTGAATATATGTGGATTTACAGAATATGGAGGTGTGTATTTTAGAGCGGTATTAAGGTTGTGATTGGCGAGATAATATATTGGTGTGTAAGTATTTTAGTTATAGTGCGCTAAGGTGATAAAAAAGAAGGGCTGACGCCCTACTCTTCTTTGTTACTCATTTCTTCACGAATTTGCTCTGCAACGATTTTGATAGCTTGTGCTGTGCTAACACCTTGGCTCATCATTTCTTGGATTCGTTCAACAGCTTTTTGTTGTTCTTCGTGAGAAAGGGTTGGTAAGTCGTTTAGCATGTTCTGCTCCTTTATTTAGGAGCAGAACTATATAAGGACTATTAGTAACTAGCAAGGAAATTGACAGATGCACCCATTGCGTTTTCGTTTGTGTAGTTAGCACTTAGATCTAGCTGGAACAAATTAAGTGGCGACAAGCCAATACCGGCGGTGATCGTTCCTTCCGAGTTAGAGTAAGCTAGGTTCTTGTAGTACCCTGCCCTTAGCTGCATTTGACGCAACAGATCAACTTCAGTACCGACACGAATCATCTGCTCATTGTCTTCAAACGAAGTAAACTTTTCTGTCTCATTCAAATCATAATCAACACTTAACGAGAAGTAGTCAGACACGATACCTGCACCAACGGTATAAACTGGCTCAAGTTGATAAGCGTATTTACCACCAACTTTATGTGTAGCACCGCTTGTGCTGCTAGTTAACGTTCGGGTTGTATCTTTCGTCTCAATATCTCTTGAGAATAAGTTGGTCGCAGCAACACCCACTCGAAACGGCCCAAAGAACCAAAGCGCACCCGCATCCATGTTAAATGCAGTTTCACCATTGCTGTTTTCTCTTACGTCAGAAAGATCGTAATCGTTAACCGATGCAATGTAGTTGTACGTGTAGATACGTTGAATCTTAGGTGTGATACCAAATGAAATGTGTTGACCCATAAAGGTTTGGTATTTCGCAAGTGAAAGGCCAACTTCAGTTACACCGATTGACACAGTTTCAACGGTAGACAGCTCGACTTTGTCCGTGTCGGAACCGGTCGTGTAAACGTCAGGTGTTGCAAAAGATTCTGTGTAAGCTTTAGCAAAAAGGTTCGCAGCAACAAACTGGTTAGGAAGTGCGAATGCCACAACACCACCAAGTTCTACGTTTGCTTGGTTGCCATCAAGTTTACTAAGAGCGGCATCTAGGTCTGCGGTATTTGAAGCGTCAATAACACTATCGATATTTGATTTCATATCGTTAGGATCATTGTAGTTACCACCAAAGCTTGGGGTTATCATACCCATGTCATCGTTGCGGCGGTAAATGGCAACCAATGCTGGGTTATAGAATGGAGCAGTTAGGAAGTTTGCAGAAACAACACCAACACCACCCATTGCATCACCACGCGCTTCAATGGCGTAGTTTGCTGCTGAAATAGGAAGACTGGCGAATGCAATGGACGCTGCGAGTAGTTTAGTAGTTTTTTTCATGCCGTTTATCTTTGTTAGATCCCTTACATAGTTAACGGCACAATTTTAAATTACTTTATCTCTTCTTCGCTAGAAATATCATAAGTTTTACTGATAGTTTGTGCTTGTTCTATCGCTATATCGCCTTGCCAGCGTGAATGCACCATAGAAACAGCCAGAACATATCGGTCATTGGGTAAATCCTCACCAGACAAGCTCATCGGATAATCCGACTCATAACTCTTACCCCAAACTTGTTCATAGTGCTCGTCGATATAGTCGTATAAACCGACTTCCAACTTAGGTAACGGACAATATGGGTTGAGTAAGTCTTTCTTATCAATTCGCCATGTATCTTTAGATGCCCAACGCACTTGCTGACGCATCGCTACTTCACCAAGAACAATCCATGTGCTCCAAGAGTTACCACCATCACCTTTCACGTTCAGACGATACAAACCAGAATCCAACTGCGACGCTAGGTTGTAACGCTTGCGGTACAAACTAACTGACGCATTGTTGACCACTTCACTTTCTTTCGTGAATTCACTATCGGAAGAGACAACCTTGTCGACCCACTTTTCGAAGGTGATATCTTGAATGCCTTGCTCAGATTCAACATCAATTGAAACTCGGAATGTGTCGCGGCCAGGGCTTTGAATTATGTGCCTTTTGACGACGACCGAACTTATCCAATCGGGCAAAGTTTTTTTGGTGAGGGTTTTACCACAATCTTTGTTCAACGCTTGGTCAAACAATTCGTTGAGGTGATCTTCTCGGGATTGAGAAGCATTGATTTGCCAAACTTCCACTAAAGAATCAAACATCTGCGGTAAGTCGTTATCCAACAAATGTTTATGTACTTGAGTCAGAGCATCACTGCTTTTAAACCAATCTGCTGCGTGTGCGGTGTTAACGACACTCGACAGCATTAATAGTGGAAGTAAGGCTTTTTTCATTACGCTTTCATCTTATAGCCAACGCCACGCAGCGTTTCGATCTCTAGACCTGGCAGCTTCTGTCTTAATTGCAGAACATGCGTATCTACGGTACGAGTTGTTGGGAAGTGGTTGTATCCCCATACGTGATCAAGTAGTTCGTCACGTGTAAATACTCGGCCAAGGTTACTTGCCAGGAACAACAACAGATCAAATTCAGTGCGCGTTAGCGTCACTTCTTGCTCATTGAAAAACACTTCACGTGTTGCCTTGTCGATAACAAGGTTTTGAGCGATAACTTTTGATGTGTCCTGCTCTTCAGCGTCTGGCAGACGAAGCTGCGCACGAATACGAGCAAATAGCTCGGCTTCTGCGAATGGCTTCGTTAGATAATCGTTCGCGCCTGAATCTAGGCCCGCTACTTTGTCTTTCACTGTAACCAATGCTGTCAGCAAAATTACAGGGATATCTTTCTTCTTCTTCCAACCTGGAAGTGAATCTACTGAGTCACCATCAGGAAGTTGACGGTCTAGGATAACTAGATCCGCTTGTTCCCAATAGCCTTCAACTTCAGAGATCAGTTCAGCATGTAAACATTCATACCCAGCTTGCTCTAGGCTAACTAATAGGCCATCAGCTAAATTCTTATCATCTTCAACGAGAAGCAATGTCTGTTTCACAAGGTATCTCCAAAATAAATGTTGTCGGGGGGCCGATTAGCGTCATGTGACCGCCCATTTTTCCGACCATAGATTCTACTATCGTCAGACCTAAACCTAGTCCACTCTTACTAACGAATGGCTTTCTTAGTTGCCCCCAGTCTTTGCGGGACAAGTCTCCATTATCTATAACTTTGAATGTCAGCTTCTTGTCAGAAGTATTCAGTTCTAGTATCACTGGTGCGACACCGTATTTAACAGCGTTCCTGATCAGGTTATCGATACAGGTCCCTAACCAATATACGTTCACTTTTGCAGCAATATCTTGGTTGATGCGCAGTTCGATTCCAGGTGCGAAATCTTCTTCAACTTTGTACTCTAACCACTCTTGTACACTTGGTACCCACTTAGTTGCGAGTGGTTGATTGTCCGACTGTAAGTAGTCTTTACTTGCCTCTGCTAACTGTCTTAAACGACGCGTGTCTTCACACAGTCGACGGAATTCATCATAAACCGATTCAGGTAAGTGTTCGAACTCTCGTCTGAACCCTTCAACGGTCAATGATAAGCTCGCAATCGGCGTTCTCAGTTCGTGTGTTAAGATCTGAAGAACCAACATACGACTCTTCAATTCCTGTTTCTTACTATTCCAACGGTATATCGCCCAACCTAGCACAAGCATGATGTTGGCAATCACCAGAATAAACATCGCGACTTGCAGAAGTTCTGAATGGTCTTCAATTTCCCAACACACGTTACCACGTTGGACGAAACAACTCTTACCTTCTGACGATAAGCTGAACGACAACCCTGCTACCGTGGCGTTTTCATGCCAATCAGATTCTTTGTATAGATAGTATCTGTCACCACGTTTGACCCACATTTCGTCAAGCTCGACAAACATGCTAGCACCGGCCAATAGCGCAGTGATGGCTTCGTTATCCATCTGTTGCAAGCGAGACAGTAGCTCATCATTTTCAGTATTCGGACGCTCTTGAATATGCATGTAGCGCTTCAGAGAGTCGAACTTTTCTGGGTATTTCTCAACATAACGCGCCGCATAAGAGCCACCACCTGGGTGAATCAACCCACTACGACTAAACCAACGATCTGACAGTTTAGTGCCCTTACACATCGCTCTCGTAAACACTAAAGGTTCAGTGATCAAAGGGCTCAACGGCAACTTACCACTACAAGTTTTTGATAGCTGGTATAGGCGCTGAATATCTTTAAGTGGGTACTCTGCTGTTTGCGGCAGCATTGAAGAAGGCGTGATCAAACGTGTCGGATAATCAGCCTGAAGCAATCGAATATCATAAGATTCGATTGCCGTTTCATGATCAAATAGTTTGGTGAAATTATCGATACGCTCAGGCAAAGAATCAGCAAACGCGTTTACTGATACTGATACTGATAACGTAGCGATAAGAAGAGTAAATGTTCTTTTGATGATCACAAACCAGCGCAAATTCATATAGATCAAACAAATATATACCATTCGCTTTCAAAGATAAATTTTAACCGCATGAAAAACAGCAAGAATGACGACTAACTGTCATTAAATTGACTTGATTGCGCTCAAAGCAAGCGGATGTACTAGTCTAACGCATTAGAGCTAAGCCATTTCATCGTCGCTATGGGAAGCAATTAGTGCGCTCATGTTCTCTCGCATTCGCACTATTTCCCCCACTCTGTAGGCACAAAAAAGGAGCTCAATTGAGCTCCTTACTTTTGTTTCTAGAACCGACCTCTATAGGTGCTCTAGAATACCTAGACAGCTTTGTTTAGCATCGCCAAACAGCATCTGTGTGTTGTCTTTAAAGAACAATGGGTTTTGTACGCCTGCGTAACCCGTGTTCATAGAACGCTTGAAGACGATAACGTTTTGAGCGTTCCAAACTTCCAGTACTGGCATGCCAGCAATTGGGCTGTTTGGATCTTCTAGAGCTGCTGGGTTTACGGTGTCGTTCGCACCAATAACCAATACAGTATCTGTCTCGTCAAAGTCATCGTTGATTTCGTCCATTTCAAGAACGATATCGTAAGGTACTTTTGCTTCAGCAAGCAGTACGTTCATGTGACCCGGTAACCTACCCGCTACTGGGTGGATACCAAATCGAACATTTACGCCCTGTGCACGGAGCTTTTCAGTAATTTCGTGTACTGGATACTGAGCTTGAGCTACTGCCATGCCGTATCCCGGAGTGATGATTACTGACTTAGAGTTCTTAAGCATGTCAGCAACGTCTTCTGCTGAAGTTTCACGGTGTTCACCTTGATCTTCATCGCCTTCAGACACTTGAACTTCCTGACCGAAGCCACCAGCGATAACACTAATGAACGAGCGGTTCATTGCTTTACACATGATGTAAGACAGAATCGCACCCGACGAACCAACCAGTGCACCCGTTACGATAAGCAAGTCGTTTGCAAGCATGAAACCTGCCGCTGCCGCCGCCCAACCAGAGTAAGAGTTAAGCATTGAAACAACCACTGGCATATCTGCACCGCCGATTGATGCCACTAAATGGTAACCGAATGCGAACGCGATAAGTGTCATCACCATCAGTGCGAACATGCTGCCATCTGCTTTAACAAACATGATCATAAGCAGTGTAGAAATCACAATAGCCGCCAGGTTCCACTTGTGCTTATGAGGAATGTTCAATGCAGATGAAGAAATCACGCCACGAAGCTTACCAAACGCAACAATCGAACCTGTGAACGTCACAGCACCGATAAATACGCCAAGGAATACTTCTACTAAGTGAATAACGTGCTCTGCATGAATATCAGCAGGGTTAAGTGACACAGCCGCTGGTGGATCGATGTAGCTGTTGTAGCCCACCAATACCGCTGCCATACCCACGAAACTGTGCAGAATTGCCACCAGCTCAGGCATTTCCGTCATTTCTACTTTTCGTGCGTAGTGGATACCGATACCACCACCGATCACCATTGCTATGATGATCCAAACAATACCAGCCGAATGAGGGCCGAAGATCGTTGCGATCAACGCGATAGCCATACCAGTGATACCGTAATAGTTACCTGCACGTGCAGATTCCTGTTTCGATAGTCCAGCCAAGCTCATAATAAAGAATACTGCAGCAACAATATAAGCTGCTTGTACTAATCCTTCAGACATCTATTACTCCTTAGTCTTTACGGAACATTTCAAGCATACGTTTGGTCACGGTAAAGCCACCAAAGATATTGATACTTGCAATTAACACGGCAATGAAAGATAGGAAAGTAACGACACCGTTGCCTTGTCCAATCTGTAATAGAGCACCTACCACAATGATCCCTGAAATCGCATTCGTAACAGACATCAAAGGCGTATGCAGAGAATGGCTAACATTCCAAACTACGTAATAACCCACCACACAAGCAAGAACGAAAACGGTAAAGTGAGATAAGAACGCAGCAGGCGCTACCGACGCAACCCAAGCGAAAGCACCAACCGCAACGGCCATTCCTGCGGCTTTTTTGACTGGAGACGTAGGTTCTTCAACTTTAGGCTCAGGTTTCGCTGCTTTTGGCTTAGCCTGCTGAGGTTGAGCTGAAACTTGAATTGGTGGCGCTGGCCACGTGGCTTCACCCTCTTTGACGACTGTGACACCGCGAAGTACAACGTCATCAAAGTCGATATTGATGTTACCGTCTTTCTCTTTGCAAAGTAGTTTCAGTAAGTTCACTAGGTTAGTCGCGTACAGTTGCGAAGATTGAGTTGGCAGACGACCAACCATGTCAGTGTAACCGACAACCTTCACACCATTTGCCGTTGTGATCACTTGATCCGCTACAGTGTATTCACAGTTACCACCGTTCGCGGCTGCAAGGTCGACAATCACGCTGCCTGGCTTCATGCTATCAACCATCGCTTTAGTGATCAGCTTAGGCGCAGGGCGGCCTGGAATCAGTGCTGTTGTAATAATGATATCAACGTCTTTTGCTTGAGCCGCATAAAGCTCTTCCGCTTTCTTGTTAAACGCGTCAGACATCTCTTTTGCGTAGCCATCACCAGCACCCGTATCTTCCTGGAAATCCACTTCCAAGAATTCAGCGCCCATCGACTCTACTTGCTCTTTTACTTCAGGACGAACGTCGAATGAACGAACAATTGCACCCAGGCTACCTGCAGCACCAATAGCCGCCAAACCTGCAACGCCGGCACCCGCAACCAGTACTTTCGCTGGTGGAACTTTACCTGCCGCTGTAATTTGACCAGTGAAGAATCGACCAAATTCATGCGCTGCTTCAACCACTGCACGGTAACCCGCGATGTTTGCCATAGAACTTAACGCATCGAGTGCTTGAGCTCTTGAAATACGAGGTACAGAATCCATCGCCATCACATTGATGTTTCGGCTCGACAGATGTTCCATTAATTCAGGGTTTTGAGCAGGCCAAATAAAGCTGACCAATGTTGCGCCATCTTTAAGTAGGTCTATTTCATTTTGAGTATCGTCAACGATTGGAGCGTTAACTTTAAAGACAATATCGGATTTCCAAGCTTCATCTGCACTTACAACTTTTGCTCCAGCTTCTTCATAAGCTGAATCCTCAAAACTTGCTAGCGCACCTGCTTGTGATTCAACACAAACTTCAAATCCTAATTTTAGAAGCTGTTCGACCGATTTCGGCGATGCAGCGACTCGCGTTTCACCCGCGAGCGTTTCTCTTGGTACACCTATCAACAAATTAGACTCCTTGTGTATCAATTTGTGATTATTATTCTTACCAAAGACCAGTTAAAGAGATCGCAGCCATTGGATACACCAATTTGCATAACTACTCTTTCACTATTGGCACACGACTTATTCGTTTGTATCTAACGACAACTAATACTTCAAGCGTTTTGTTCAAAGAACAGAAAAAGTTATTACTTATAACGATTTGGATGGATTTTGAGCGGTTATTTGAGTTTAATGATGCACGCCTCGAATAAAGAGGTCAAACCACTTGCTAATAATCCTTTTAATAACAACCGACTAGCTGTTCTTTGTCCCTAAAACTAAAAAGAGCTTTCAGCATATACACTGAAAGCTCTCTAAATTATGACTAGCATCAATTCTAACCCTAATTGGTTAGCTAAATATGCTGTCACCCATTTGGTCGATGAACATTTGCGATTTCTTGAGCATCAATTCGTTGGCGTCTTCTTTGTTTGAAACAACGTCTGAACGAATAAAACGATGCGTTTTAAGTTCACCGTCAATTTCTTTCTCAATGCGCCCAGCAACACGGTATTGACCAGATTCAGCAATGGCATCTTGATAGATATTGAAACCCTTATATTCGACTGGCTCAATCTCTACTTTTTGTTCGGTTTTTTCTTTGCCACCAAATAATCTAGAAAAGAATCCCACGTTTTTTTACTCCTTCAATGATGGTACTACGACTAACCTATCACGACTGTTTAGGATCCAACAATGGCTTTTCATACCATTGCAATTCTACGTCTTCATCAAAATTGTGTTGACTAAATATGATCGGCATATTGTCGTTACGATCGCGTCTTCTATCGTCAATAATCATACTTTCTGCATTTTTGACCGCGATCTCACTATTTCTTTTGTACAGAACGAGTTTGTCTTCAGGTAACGCGGAAAGAAAATCAATATCGAACCGAATATAGATGGGTTTTAGCTGCCCTAGTGCTAAACATGCGAGATCAGCCAGTTGCTCGCTAGTATAACTAGACACATACTCTTCAGTGGCTAAAACTTGCCCCACCAGCGTTTCCATATAGTTATGTACATCCACACTAATTTGCATACTACACCTCCATTCGTAGTCCAATGTAATGTTCAAACTCAAATTATTGAGCGACATTGAGATAAGTGTTTTTAACCATAGAAAACACTTTAACGTTCATTTTTAACGCAAATATTACACCGTTTTATAACCCAATATACTGGGCACCAATTAACAAGCTCAGTTTTGTTAAGTATCTATAACGACTAATTAATTTCTCATATATACTGTGTAGTTCGTTCTGCGGTTAATAGCAACTCAAACACATATAAACATAGTTGCACCAAAAGCGACTTATGACCATGTTTTCGCTCTCAATTAAGCAAAATGCTTGGCAATCGCTTATATAACCGTATCCTACGTACAGTATTAATTAACAAGATCATCATTATAGTTAGGCTCACCACGTAAATGGCATCTTCTTTTGTAACGTCGAGCATGTTTCGATTTTGCTTCCCCTTATTTCTCCTAGCAATATTACTTGCAGGCATGAACAACGTCATACTGGTGACGGATTCAAACTTAGGGTTTGCTAGCAACCTGCCATACATTCTATTGAGTGTAGCCGTATTGCTGTGCCACACGTTCAGACAAGGGCGCATGGCGATGGTTTCTGTCACTATGCTTGTTGCCTATCTTGTTATACAAGTCCGCCTACAAACACCATTGAGCACGGGAACCACATTATTAGAGCTCTCTCTATTGGCCGCCTTAGTACCAGTTACTTGCTTGCTTGTGTATGCCTTCCCCGATACCGGTGTAAATTCCAAGTCAATGTTCTTATACACGCTCGTTTTAGTCCTATTTATGATATGGGCGCAGCTGATCGTTTCTCACTTCCATGCCGGAGGTTTTGAATCATGGAGTGAAGGACTACTGTTTACCGTTAGAGACTTTTCCAAACTGCCTTTTGTGTTGGTGTTGTACAGCCTTTGCTTAGTTGGCTTAACTGCGATTTTGGTGTTGGTTTACAATCGCTCTATTGATGTCGTTGTCTACAGTGCGATTTTGTTGGCTTCCAGTACCTTCATCTTTTTCGATGTTCAGTACATATCAAGTACCATGTTTTCGTTATCTGGCACCTTAATCATTATCTATGTGATGTCTGCTAGCCACGATATGGCATTCAACGACCAATTGACGAATATCCCCGGTCGACACGCGCTAGAAGTAGATATGAAGCATTTAGGGCGCAAGTATTCAATGGCAATGGTCGATATTGACCATTTTAAAAAATTCAACGATACCTATGGTCATGACATTGGTGATGATGTGTTGAAGCTTGTAGCCAGTATTTTGAAAGAGACCAGTGGCGGCGCTCGCGCTTATCGTTACGGTGGTGAAGAGTTCACAATCATTTTCAAAGGTAAGCATGCAGAACAAGTAGAAGAGCACCTACAAACACTTGTCTCTGAAGTACACAACTACGATATGACGATCCGTAATGCCAAAGAACGACCGGATAACCATGATGAAGGAATTAAAAAGCGTGGGAAAAACGGACAATCGGCTGAAGTTGTTAACGTCTCTGTGAGTATAGGGTTGGCAGACAGCACAACCACAAAACACCCTGAAGAAGTATTGAAGCTTGCCGATCAAGCATTGTACAAAGCCAAAAAGACAGGCCGCAACAAACTCTGTATTCGTAGCTAAAAAAACAAAGCCAAGCTCTATACGTGATTGGCTTTGTTTAATTGGATATTTAGTGCTTAATGCAGTGCGCTTTTTAAAGAGCAAGCAACTAGTCTTGGTTGAAGAACAGTACGAGACTACCGCCCTTTAAGCTACTCCCGTAATTGATCGTAAAACCGATACCTACATTGTCGACCCAGTCATTAAGCAGGTTGGGGTTCAACAACCAACCTACACTACCCTCATAATACGAGGTCGTTCCCATCGGTACGACGGTATCGCCACCAATATCAATTCTCTTGATACTTGAGTACATGGAAGTAATGTTCTTGTCCCAACGTACTAAGTCATAAAAAATCTTTGCTTCATTAGCAATATACCAACCTTCTGGGTGACCGATATCGCCACCATTGGCTTCTCCCCACCCCACACCATTAAAGTAATGCCAGCTGGTACTCAGTTTGTATTTACCCCAGTTATTCTTGTCTTCGTAGATCAATTTTATCTTGGGCTCAACGATATAAGCCCAAGCGTCAGTATTGAGATATACCCCTTCAAGTTGATCTACTATGGGTCTAGGTACGTTACCGCGGTATTCATAGTCATTCCGATAATATGATATGTGGTTACCAATCCCTGAATGAAAACTCCAATAATCATCAAGTTGGGTGACATTCGAGAACTCAACATATCCAGAAATGACTGTCTCTTTTTGAAAATCGGTCACAGATGTAGATGAATAATCAACTTCATTCTCTGTGCGCAACGCAGACAAACGAAGCGTCACCTCTTGATGGTTATCTTCAATAGTGGCAGGCAATTTGAAAGTATAAGGGAGACTGAGCGAAGCCATATTTTGTCTTCGGCTTACCGAGTCACTCGAACCAATATCCTCATTGTCCAAACGAAAGACTTCGTTGGGATCAAAATTATTGATACCAAAAGTGAACACGTCGGTGTCGTTAAGCAGCACGCTGGCTGCAAAATTTCGTTCAATCTCCTTCTGGATGAGATCAGATACCTCATTTGCAGAAGCAGTACCGGGACCGGATAAACAGAGAGCAGGGACAACCAGTGCCCAACATGAATTAGCCATAGAAAATGACTTTGATCGTGGCATGTCTTTAATCACTTAAAATACTTCCTAACTCAAGTGCTACTGGAAGTATAAATTCAAATTACCAAAAGAGCGCATCAGCTATCGTGAGTGCTCTAAAATATTACGCTGTATATAGGTGTTTCTGCCGCTTTGCTTAGCTTGATAGAGCGCTTGATCGACCTTTTCATAAATAGACGCTAACGATTCATCGCCACTAGGCACGAACGACAACACACCTTGTGACGCTGTCACTCTATCAGAGATATTCGAGTATTCATGTGCATAGTTCATGTCATAAAGCGCTTCTTTAATTCGAATCGCCTGCTGCTCAGCCGCATCGCTGTCAGTATCGCTGAGGATAAGCACAAACTCTTCACCACCGTAGCGGCCTACATACTCTCCAGCCCTTACAAACAGTACCTTCAAAGTATTGGCAAGGCCCTGTAGACACTTATCCCCTTGAATATGGCCGTAATTATCATTGTAAGGCTTAAAGAAGTCTACATCGAGAAGGATGACAGTCATGGATATATTACGTCTTCCATGCCACGCTATGCTCTCCTCAAGCTTAGTATCCATATATCGACGGTTATATAATTTGGTGAGGCCATCTTCGTTGGCTTGTTGTTGCAGAAGTATATTAAGTTCTTCGAGCTTGGCAGTACTTTGCTTTAATTCTCGCCTCATGTGCGCGATACGCTGCATGGCTATCAACTTTGAGTTAAGCACTACCTTGTTTACTGGTTTGATCAAATAATCATCCCCACCAGCATCAATGGCTTTAGCGATCATTTCAGGCTCTTCATGACCACTCAGAAAGATAATAGGCACCCATTCAGGGAAACGCTCACGGACCTCGTTAGCGACTTCAAATCCGTCCATATCAGGCATACTTATATCAAGTAATACAAGCTCAGGATCAAAACCAGAATAAACGTTTAGGGCTTCTTTACCACTACCGACAGCTTCAACAATATGACCCAGTTGCTTGAGTCGAATGGCAAGTTGCATTCTGTCTAGCTGAACATCATCAACTAGCAATATGCGCATCGAAGATCCCTTTTCTATCATCAGATCACCTTTATCTAGTGTTGAATATTCAAAGTAGCTCATTTTGGGGCTTAAATCATGCCCTAATCTCTATATTATATTGACTTTTTTACAGATCTTTTTAGCATTGTTTCTTTTTAAAGAGAAATACTATGTCAGACGCTACAAACACAGAACAACAAGAAATCGATTTAACCACAATCTCTCCAGAGCTTCGTCAAGTTATCGAATTTGATGAAGTGCCAAAAGAGATGCACTTTATGGTTACTTCTATTCATGAAGTGTCTGAAGAAGCAGTACGCGAAGCTTGGAACAGCCTTCCAGCAAGCGCGCAAAACGTTTTGGACAACTTCGAGCAATTCCACGCTCTAATCACTGTTAGCCAAGCTTTCGCTGGTGTAAACGTGATGGAAGAGTTCCCTACTCTTAAACTTCCAGAAGGCATGACTGACGAAGAGAAAGAAGAGTACCGTGCTCAATTGCTAGACCAAGTTCTTCACAACTGTGTGAAAGACATGGTTAAACAAATCAAGAAAGCTCGTCGTGATGCTATCTTGAAGCGTGATTTTAAAGAAGTTTTCACTAAGTAAGCTAGTCATCGACCTGTATTAGGTTGAAGGCAAACAGTGATAGTTATGAACAAGCCGCTTGTTGATTTAAACAAGCGGCTTTTCTATACCCGCTGCTTTTTCTAATATTTACTTATCTGTATTACCGTCACTACATCATCACGAGCTACTACTTCGCAAATAATATGACTTTGCACTCATACAGTGTGGATTAAAACCGAGGTTTATACCGTATAAAAATGACGCATGTTTCCATTCATGGAATCAAGATCGAGTTTTACAGTACCTTAAACTAAAAAATTCATAGTCAATTAGTGAGTAACCGCAATATCTCTCTGAGCAACACTCACCCCCTTAATTTGAGCGAATACATGTTGGCCTACTTTTAGATTCAGCTCATCCAACGCCCACAAAGTAATGGTTGCCCATAGATAACACCCAGATTCTAACTCTAACTCTACCGCGACACTTTGCTTGTTCGTACCTTGTTGGTGAGTCTCTACGCTTTTAATCGTTACGGGGAGAATATTACGTATTGACGTACCTTGAGGCTGTTCTAGCGTAATCGAGACATCATTTGCCCTGACCTGAAGCCTCACAGCTGCCCCAATATCACTCGACACCTTCTGAACCCAAAGTGACGTAGATTTTCCCAGTGTTAGTCGAGACAAGGCATAATCGTCGTTATGCTCCACCAGCTTCCCTTCGAATAATGAGCTTTGTTCAGAGAAAGATTGCCATGGCTGCATTGCACGTGACGCCCATACCTGTTCTGTCACACCAGATGATACGACCTTACCTTGATCGATAATCACTAAATGGTTAGCCAAGCGTAGAATCTCATTAAGACTATGAGTCACGTAAATAATGGGGATTTGAACCGTTTCAGATAGATTCTCCAGAAACGGCATCACTTCACGCTTGCGTGGTAAATCAAGAGATGCCAACGGCTCATCCATTAACAAAATACTTGGTTTAGACAAGAGAGCTCGACCAATCGCGACACGTTGTTTCTCACCACCCGACAAACGCGCCGGATAACGATCGAGCAACGAGTCTAATGAGAGCAGCGACACAATCTGATCAAAGTGCGCTTTATCTGTACCTTTAACACCGTATTTAAGGTTCGCCGATACCTTCATATGAGGGAACAGTCTTGATTCTTGAAATACATAGCCCACATTACGCTTGTGCGTCGGTAAATTAATGCCTCGCTCGCTATCAAATAGGGTTGTGCCAGAGACACTGATCAAACCTTTATCCGGCTGTTTAAGACCACTAATCGCGTTAATCAGAGACGTCTTACCCGCGCCTGAGCGACCAAAAATCGCCGTGATGCCACTGCTTGGAAGTTCTAAGTCGATATCAAAGAAAGTCTCACCAAGCTGTTGCTGGTATTTCAGGACTAACGCGCTCATGCGTTACCTCCTAGGCGTTGTGCCGACTTTCTGTTTAACCACTCAGACAGCATCAATGATCCCAAGGCAATCACAATAGAAATGACACACAAACGCGCAGCTTCCATTTCAGCTCCTGGAGTTTCGATGAAAGTGTACATAGCAAGAGGAATGGTTTGAGTTTCACCAGGGATATTGGAAACGAAGCTGATGGTCGCACCAAACTCGCCAAGGCTTCGCGCAAATGAAAGCATAGTTCCGGTAATGATTCCGGGGATCATCAAAGGCAAGGTGATGGTAAAGAAAACTCTGACAGGAGAAGCACCCAACGTAGCAGCCGCTTCTTCAAGCTTGCTATCAACCGTCTCTAAACTTAAACGGATTGAACGCACCATCAATGGTAAAGCGACGACGACACATGCCAGAGCCGCGCCTTTCCAACTAAAGCTGAATACAATACCAAACACATCGTTAAGCCATGCTCCTATCAGTCCTTGCCTACCCATCATCACAAGTAGCAAATAGCCTATAACCACGGGAGGAAGCACTAAAGGGAGATGAACGATGCTTTCAACAATGCTTTTGCCCACAAACTGCTTTTTCGCTAGCAGCCACGCTAAACCAATCCCGATTGGGATAAGCCACAAGATGGCAAAGCCAGCCACTTTCAAGCTAAGCATTAAAGCTTGGTATTCGTATTCCGATAGATACATCATTTAACGCACTTCAAAACCAAAACTATTCAAAATGTCCTTCGCTTTCTCACTAGTAAGGAAAGTATAGAAGTCTTGTGCGACAGCTTGGTCACTCATCTTCGCTACAGGGTAACGTATTGGTGTATGCAGCTCCGCCGGGAATGTCGATACGAGATTCACTTCTTTAGACAACAGTGCATCGGTTTTGTAAACAATGCCGAGCTTAGCTTCACTGCGTTCTACCAAAGCCAATGCCATACGAACGTTATTACTTGGTGCTAAACGAGTCTTGACGTCATCCCAAACAGCCAGTTTTTCTAGTGCTTCTTTAGCATAGATACCAGCAGGCACCGACATAGTGTTGCCAACCGCAAGCCTTTCATTATTAAGAAGTTCAGACCACTGCTCACCTTTTGAAATATCAAATGAAATTGGATCTTCCTTAGGAGAGATTAGCACAAGCTCGTTCTCACATAAGTTTGTGACATTGTCACTAGAAACATAGTCTCGATCGACAAGATGAGTCATCCACTTTTCATTTGCCGAGATAAATATGTCAGCTGGAGCACCTCTTTCGATCTGTCGTACCAATGAAGATGTGCTGGCATAGACAGGAATAACATCAACAGAATGGTTTTTCTCAAACTCTTCAACTAACAGATTAACCGCATTGGTCATAGACGATGCCGCATAAACACGTAGTTTCTCGGCAGCCAAAGCATGAGCAGAACTCAATGAGGTGGTTAACGCTACCGCTAAAAGAGTGACTAGTTTTTTCATTGCTCTCACTTTTCTGTTGTTCTTTTAATTTCTTGACCAGTTTGTTTCAGCTCAGGCCAAAGCAAGTCAAGATTTAAGTGCGCTTCGATGGCGTCCGCGATTCTATTAATACCCAACTCTTTCAGTTGTTCGTGGTCAATCGCTGCTACTTCGTTGGCACCGGCCCACTCACAAATCAGTGACAACGCATTACTGTTATCCAATACACCGTGCAAGTAAGTGCCAAATATTGAGTTATCTGAGTTTATCGCGCCATCAAGGCTGCCAGATTCTAACTGAACCGGTAATGCCATTTCATTGACATCAGTCCTACCTACGTGAATTTCATACCCTTTAACTGGTGCCGACTTTCCATTTAAGTTTAACGTGCCAAACACGTTCGTTAACGTTTTCTGCTGCGTTAACGTGGTTTCAACATCAAGGTACCCTAACCCTTCACTGCTGCCAGGTTCACCTTCCACACCATCAGGGTCGTGGATAAGATTACCAAGCATCTGATAGCCACCACATATCCCCATCACTTTGCCACCTAAACGCAGGTGACGTTGAATATCTTTGTCCCAGCCTTGTTGCTTCAAGTAGTCTAAATCGGCTCTTACAGACTTAGTGCCAGGTAAAATAATCAAATCAGCGTTGTTTAAACGCTCGCCTTTACCCACGTAGCGAAGATCAATAGAAGGATTCAGCCTTAACGCATCGAAGTCAGTATGGTTGCTGATCCGAGTCAGGACCGGTACCACGACCTTTAGCTTGGCCTCTCCATCTGACTCTTGAGCTGAAGTAATGGCATCTTCAGCTTCTAAATTGAAACCATGCAAATATGGCAACACACCAATCACAGGCTTGCCTGTTTTCTCTTCCAACCAATCAAGGCCGGACTGAAGCAGAGCGATATCGCCTCTGAAACGGTTAATCACGAACCCTTTTACACGAGCTTGTTCAGATTCAGATAACAGAGCTAATGTGCCATACAAGTGCGCAAATACGCCTCCGCGGTCGATATCAGCCACAATGATCACCGGGATGTCTGCCTTTTCAGCAAACCCCATGTTCGCGATGTCATTCTCACGAAGGTTAATTTCAGCAGGACTTCCGGCACCTTCAATCATCACGCTATCGTATTCTTCTAAAAGTCGATCAAATGAATCAATAACCGTATTCATCGCAACTTTCTTGTAATCATGGTAGCCCGTAGCCTCCATATTACTTAACGCACGGCCTTGTAGAATCACTTGAGCACCGGTGTCTGAGTTGGGTTTAAGCAATACAGGGTTCATGTGAACCGAAGGTTCGATATTACATGCTTGAGCCTGAACAGCTTGAGCGCGGCCGATTTCCCCACCGTCTTTAGTCACTGCACTGTTCAAAGCCATATTCTGTGGCTTGAATGGTGCCACCTTAATTCCCTTCCTGGCCAAAACACGGCATAAACCTGCCACCAATACACTTTTTCCGGCATCTGATGTGGTTCCTTGAACCATAAGGGCGTTTAATGGTGCTCGCATTCGTACTTAAATCCTTAATTTCTCAGCCCGCAGGCAATACTTCTCTTTCACCATCTTAACGTCATTGACGACTAGATGCTCAATAAAATGAATGGAAAATGAATGTGTTACTCACTCTAGATTCAAACCGAGTGTTGTTTAATAGCCTCATCGAAACAAAACGTTTCAACTAACAAACAACATTAAGGGATTCACCATGAAAAAAACTGTATTAGCTATCGCAACCACTATTATCCTTGCTCCAACTTTCGCAATGGCTGGTGACCACAAAGACAATAAGCACGAGAGCTCTATTGCTTACACAGGACCTATTGAAACTGTTTCTGTTGCGACACTACTTGCAGACACAAGCATGTTTTCTGAGCAAGACGCAATTGTAGACGGCAAGATTGTTCGCCAGCTTAAGAACGATACCTTCATCTTCTCTGATGGTCAGAGCGAGATTCAAATCGAACTGGATGACGATATCCGCCTAGCACAGCCACTAACAGCAGATACAAAAGTACGTATCTTTGGCGAGTATGAAGGTGGCAAAACACCTGAAATCGAGGTTGACCACATCCAAGTCCTATAAGCGACACAGATAAAACTAACGACTTCAAATAAATTGGCCTGCATATTGCAGGCTTTTTTGTATTATACTGCCGCAAATACAATTTATATGGAGTCACCATGCTAGGTTGCACTAAAAAGACTGTCCTTTTAGGACTAGCTGCACTGTGTTCTTTCTCTGCGTCTGCAAACAACTTTAACTACAACACATTCGAGCTGCGCATGGGTACCAGCCCTAGTACCTTCGGTGGTGAAGTAACAACCATGTTTACTCAGAATTCACACTTTGTTGCCCGTATCGATTCAGAATTCGAAAGTGATTGGGATGCAGCTGTGGGTATGGGATTTAATGGCCCTATTAGCCAATTCGCCGATGTGACCGGGCAAATGCTTCTGCACAACATTGAACGTAATGACGACAACCATATCAAAACTGAAATTAACCTAGGTTTAAGAGCTTGGTTAATGGCAAACGTTGAAGTCAACGCACGCCTTGGTCAACTGATTGACAATGACGACACTCGCTCAATCGTAGGTGTTGGTGCTCGTTTCCATTCAACAGATCAACTTTCTGTAGGTTTGGACATGCGTAATAACGGTACTTACGGCCATCAGTTCTTAATGTCAGCTCGATTCGGTTTCTAAACCTTTAAAAGCATTGACCAAAACAACTAAACTAATTTCAAAGCCGACTTCCTAAAGTCGGCTTTGTTCATTATATAAATCAGTTAATTACAACATTTTCACTATCCCAAGCCATCGAAAATTTTGCTCAGCACACTTGAATAACGTCCATCGATCTATTCAATTTACTAGACTGCCAATTACCTGTTTTAGTTACTTTTTATATTAGCAATGTATTAATAAAAGCTAATTGATAAAACAACTTTACGATAGTACGTCGTACTGATACTCTCTCCAAAAAATTAATAGAGTGAAGTACCGTAAATGGGTGTTAAGAGCATTTCAATCAAGAACAAACTTACATTAATATTTGTTGTGATTATTTTCGCAATGACGATGATCCAAACTTATATTACTGGCAAACAACTGTTAAATGAGACTTACCGCTCTATTCAACAGTACTCTTCCACACTGACCGATGCGAATGTCGCAGGTATTGAAAAGTGGATTGAAGGACGTATCAATGTCGTAAACGCAGCGAAAAATGCGTTCAAATACACAGACAACCCATCCACCTATTTCACGCAAAGTACTAACGCAGGCCGATTCCAAATTGCTTACGCTGGTCTTTCCGATGGTCGTTTCCTACAAGGCGTTGATTTACCTGTACCTGAAGGCTACGACCCTCGAACTCGAGATTGGTACAAAGTACCTATGTCTACTGGCAAAACGGTCGTAACAGAACCTTATGTAGACGTGGCAACCAATGACCTAGTTGTGACCATTGCAAGCCCATTCAACACGAGTGGGTACTCAGGTGTCATCGGCGCAGATCTTAACCTAAACACTTTGATCAACGACGTGGTAAGTATTGAACAACCTGGTGTTTACGCATTCCTTGTAGATGGCAGCGGCAAGATTGTTGCTCATAGAGACCGCAATCTTACACTTAAATCGGTTGCTAATGTTTCACCAAATCTTTCAGCGAACAAGATCAAATCACTTTCTCAAGATCCAGGCTTCGAAGAAATCAGCATCGATGGCGCAGAGTCCCTACTTTCAGCGAAGAAAGTTCCTCATACCGATTGGTACTTCACTGTCGTAATCGATAAAACCCTATCATTTGCCTCTTACCGCTCTTTACTGCGTCAATCGGCTATCTTTGGCCTGATTCAGCTTGCCGTTATTGCATTCGTGGCAATGTTTATCATCAAAAAGGCACTAGCTCCGCTAACAACGCTCAGCTCGGCAATGGAAGCTCTATCTAAAGGCGATGGTGACCTAACACAGCGTATCTCGGTAAACAGCAAAGACGAGATCGGCACACTGGCACATCACGTCAATGCCTTCATAGCCAAACTACAAGAAATTGTTCGTGATATCGCAGACTCTTCTAGCCAGTTAAACGAGCAATCTGAAGTCAGTACCAATGTTGCACGCCAAACGAGCGATGGCTTAACGGTTCAATTGCACGAGATCTCGCAGATCGCGACTGCAGTACATGAAATGTCGGCAACGGCAGAAGAAGTGGCAAACAACGCACAAATGACGGCAGATTCAGCAATCAGCTCTACTGAGAACTGCGAACAAGGCAAGCAAGTGATTATCCGTAACCAAGATTCAATCACTAACCTTGCACAACAGGTAGAAAACGCGTCGGGCATTATTCAAGAGCTTGAAAAGAATGCATTAGACATTAATGCGATCCTCTCGACGATCTCAGATATTGCAGAGCAAACTAACCTACTTGCGCTTAATGCAGCGATAGAAGCGGCACGTGCCGGTGAACAAGGTCGTGGCTTCGCGGTTGTTGCCGATGAGGTTCGAGTACTGTCTCAACGAACTCACAGCTCAACCGATGAGATTCGAGAAATGATCGAGACTCTTCAGAAAAACAGCGTGAGTGCTGTTGAGTCGATGCAACGTAGCCAAGATTTGGCTCAATCCAGTGTGGATGATGCCAATAATGCGACAACGGCACTTGAAGAGATCGCTTCATCTATCCAGCAAATTTCAGATATGGCGTCACATATATCAAATGCAGCATCTGAGCAAAGAACCGTGACTGGCGAGGTAAGCAAAAACATCCAATTGGTTAATGATGTGTCAGACAAGATGTCGACAGAAGCGGACAACTCACGTCACCTTTCTGAAGAGCTTCGTGGAATCGCTCAACAACTGAATTCTCAAGTTCAACTATTCAAGTACTAACAACGTCTTGGAGTTTTTGTTCTTCTAAGAAAAAGCCCCGACCACAACCGTGCTCGGGGCTTTCTACATCTAGTGATGGACCATTAATGTCAGTCCAGCACCTAAACAATCACGTTGGCGACGATTACAGCTTAACCATCAACATCTTTTTCTGATGATCCAAGTACTCTTCATAGGTACCTTGGAAACTCACTAGTTGCTGGTCTTTCACATCAATAATGTGTGTCGCAAGTGAAGATACAAACTCTCGGTCGTGACTCACGAAGATAAGCGTACCCGGGTAAACCTTAAGCGCATCGTTGAGCGCTTGGATCGCTTCCATATCCATGTGGTTCGTTGGTTCGTCCATCACAAGCACGTTAATGTCTTGCATCATTAACTTGCCAAATAACAGGCGGTTCTTTTCTCCACCAGAACAGTTACGCGCTTTCTTGTTTGCATCGTCAGCAGTAAACAATAGGCGACCAAGAATCCCACGTACCATTAAGTCATCATGCTTCGCTGTACGCCACTGTGAGATCCAATCGAAAATGCTCAGGTCGTTATCAAAGTCTGCACTGCTATCTTGTGGGCAGTAACCAACGGATGCGTTTTCAGACCATTTTACGATGCCTTGGTTTTGCTCAAGTTCACCGACTAAACAACGTAGTAAGGTAGTTTTACCCACACCGTTCTCACCAATAACCGCAAGGCGTGTACCCGCTTCAAGTAACAAGTTACCACCAGCAAATAACGTTTCACCTTCGAAACCGTGGCCTAGCTCTTGAAGTTCGAGCGCTTGGCGGTGCAGCTTCTTACCTTCGCCGAAGTTAATCGACGGGCTCATGCGGCTCGAAGACTTCACTTCATCAAGAGTGATCTTTTCCATCTTCTTAGCACGAGAACTAGCTTGCTTCGCTTTCGATGCGTTGGCACCAAAACGGTTCACGAAATCCTGAAGTTCATTGATTTCGGCTGTCTTCTTCGCATTAGAAGCCAGAAGTTGCTCACGACGCAAACCTGATGCTTCTAGGAAGTACTCATAGTTACCTGGGTAGATACGCAGTTCACCGTAGTCAATGTCCGCCATGTGCGTACATACTGAGTTCAGGAAGTGCCTATCGTGCGAAATGATGATCATTGTACATTTACGCTGGTTTAGCTCTTCAGCAAGCCAGTTGATGGTGTGAATGTCCAAGTTGTTGGTTGGTTCATCAAGTAACAGAATATCTGGATTCGCGAACAGCGCTTGTGCCAAAAGCACACGCAGTTTCCAACCCGGCGCAACTTGCTGCATCAGGCCAAAGTGTAGCTCTTCTTCGATACCCGCTTGGATAAGAATATCGCCAGCACGGCTTTCTGCTGTATAGCCATCCATTTCAGCGAATTCGCTTTCAAGTTCTGCCACTTTCATCCCATCTTCTTCGCTCATTTCAGGCAAAGAGTAAATGCGGTCACGCTCTTGTTTTACTTCCCATAACTTTCTGTCGCCCATGATCACAACGTCAATTACGCTGTACTGTTCAAAAGCAAACTGATCTTGGCTCAACACACCCAGTTTTTCCCCAGGCGTAATAGAAACGTTGCCTGAGCTCGGCGCTAGCGCACCACTTAGGATTTTCATGAACGTCGATTTGCCGCAACCATTGGCGCCAATCAGACCATAGCGATTGCCGTTACCAAATTTAGCAGAGATGTTTTCAAACAAAGGCTCTGCGCCAAATTGCATTGTGATGTTCGCGGTAGATATCAAAGAAGTAATTCCTAAGCGTGTACTGGATAGATAATTATTAGGTTGTCGGATAAACCTAAATAAGGACTACGAAAGTATGGGTTAAACGAAAATGAAGCGCGGATTATATAGAGATCAGGATCACATTGTCGAGGCTAAACAGTGAACGGATGACGTACAGAGCAGAATTATCGGTATTTACCCCAATTACGGTCGAAAAAACGAAAAAATCCCCGCTAATTCAATTAGCAGGGATTCGATTATTAGAAAGTTAACGTGTCAGAAGAGCTCTGAAACTATTTAGTCACTTTCTTCTGAACGTACTTCTTGCTTACGTCGACAACCGCAACATCTCTAAAGAAGCTTCTTCCCAGCAGAAGTGGAAAAGAAAGGTGCGTTCGGTCCGCTAGAGTAAATTCCGTTTTGTCCTTTAGATCACCAATTTGGATCGAAGCAACTACCACAGCACGACGTTGTGTGCCTTCTGCACTTGATTGCTTGATCTTAACCCAACGTTCTACAGGTAGGCTGATCTCTTCTGTTGTGATGCCATCGTGCTCGATTTTGAACTTAACCCAATCTTTACCGTCACGTTCAAAATCTACGATATCAACAGCGCTGATTGAAGATGTCGTCGCACCGGTATCTACACGCGCTTTAAATGCCTCTTTCAAGCCAGGAACAAATACCCACTCTTCTTCACCAAGGATCAGTTTACCGTCACTGGTTTTCGTTGGTTTTGCCGCCGGTTTTTCTTCAGGCTTTGGTTTCGCTTCTGGTTCAGTTGGTTTTACTTCTTCAGGCTTCTCTGTAGGTTCCGTTACTTTGTCGCCTTCAGTTGCGTCTGTCTTAGAAGAATCGTCAACAACTGGTTGTTCGATCTGAGGCTTTTGCTCTGGTTCAACCGGTACTTGAGTCGTGGTTGTACAAGCAAACAAGCCGCCACTTAACATTAGGGTTACAATCGCTTTCCAATTATACATTCAGTCACCTTCTATTATTTTGATACGTTGGCTATCGCTTTCGCTACATAAGGAATATGGGATTCAGAAAGACCTGCAATATTGATGCGTCCATCACCAACACCGTAGATGCCATATTCTTCACGTAATTGATTCATTTGAGTTTCTTTAAAGCCTAGTACAGTAAACATACCTTTATGACTTTCAATGAAATCAAATTGTGACGTGTTATAAGTATTTCGCAATTCATCACATAAACTTTGGCGCAGATTTAACAAACGTTGCTGCATTTCACTCAACTCTTGCTTCCAAATCGTTGTTAGCTCTTGATTCTGAAGAATTGTTTTTACCAACGCCGCACCGTGATCTGGCGGCATAGTGTAAGTTGAGCGAGCAAGCGTCAGTAACTTACCTTTCGCATTGCCAACATGTTCGCTGTTTTTACCAATCACAATCGCAGCGCCCGTTCTTTCACGGTACAAGCCGAAGTTCTTTGAGCAAGAGGTAGTAATTAACATCTCTTCCACGTTGTTCGCCATGTGTTGAAGACCTTTTGCATCTTCTTCTAGGCCGTCACCAAAGCCTTGGTAAGCAATATCAACGAACGGTAAGAAACCATTTTTCTGCGACAATTTCGTGATTTCCTGCCACGCTTCAAAGTCGATATCAGCACCCGTTGGGTTATGACAGCAACCGTGCAGTAGTACCACGTCTGATGGACCCGCTTTCGATAGGTCATCTAACATTCTTGCAGTATCCACTTGCTTCGTTTCAGGACTGAAGTAATTGTAGTATCGAACTTTTAAGCCTGCCGCTTCCATCACAGGTTTGTGGTTCACATAGCTTGGGTTTGAAATCCAAACTGTCGTGTCTGGTTGAGAAACTTTCATCAAGTCACCCAACATTCTAAGTGCACCACTTGCACCCGGTGTTTGAATCGCAGCAACGCGATCCATTGCAGAAGTCCCTTTAAGCAGCAAATCAACCATGCTTTGGTTAAACTCTTCACAGCCCGCTAGGCCAACGTAAGCTTTCGTTTTCTGTGTTTCAACAACGATATCTTGAGCCATAGATACGGCTTTCATGATAGGAGTTTCGCCTTGGTCGTTTTTATAAACGCCAATGCCTAAATCGACTTTGTCAGTGCGAGTATCGCCGCGGTAAGCAACAGAAAGAGATAGAATTGGATCTAAAGTTGGTTTTGGTAGATGTGAAAACATGAAAGTCACAACCCTTTGAAATTCAAGTAATGAACTTCACGTTAACATTATCGTAGTCAAATCAGAAACATTTTTTAAGAGAAGCGCTGAGTTCACAGAAGTAATCAGAGATTGGTCATTTTACCGGAGAGATTCGTGCAAAAGTCAAGCAATCATTAGTGTTTTCACTAATAAAAGTGAGCGTAGCTAAAAATCAGTTCCCAATTGTGGCGCCACGTTTGAATTGCCTTGGTGTCATTCCCGACCATGCTTTAAACCGAGTACTGAAATTTGCCGCATTCGGATACCCAACGATCTCTCCGATGTGTTGAATAGACCAGTCGCTCGATTTCAATAAACGCGCCGCGTACTCCATTCTCATTCGCATGATATGTGTCATCGGACTATGAGAGTAATAACGCTGGCACAAGCGATGGAAATGAGGCTCCGAACAAGGAAACAAATTTGCTAATTCATGTACGTTCCATTCTTTGTGAAGCTGCTTTTGAACATTGTCGAATACGCGCCTCAAACGGACCAGATTTCGTGATTGGTGGTTAGGAACAGGTGCATTAATCAAAAACTCTATCTGTGCCACACTGTGATTGGCGATAGCACCACCTAAATCAATCGGCAAAGCAATGCTTCTCAACAGAGTATGTATGCAAGATGAGACAACTTCTGCCGCAGGCGAGAGCGTATAACTGATTTCATCACTGACGATATTCTCCCAGTGTTTATCCGGCGATAGAAAGATCCACGCTATCTGCCATGTTTCTTCTTCAATACCAAAGCCATTCTCTATACCAGATGGGAGAGTAATACAGGATCCCGGCTCTAGAATGTAACGGCACCCTCCACTCTCTAACCAACCTTTCCCTCTAACAGTGAACAACAACATGTGTTTCTGTTGACTCTTTCTATATACCGAGAAGAATTCGCGGCACGACGCTGTACCACACTGAACGATACCTAGCTCTTCGAATGCCAGAACATGGCTTTGATCGACAAACTCTTGATGTGTCTTTTCAGAGATCTCGTATCGTTCTTGCTTTTCGCTGATTCCGCTGCCAGCTCATTTAAGTGACCAAACCATAAAATTAGATAGTTTGACAAAAGTTTGTGATGAGTATGAACAATACAGTGAAATTAAATGCCGATACACTTCTTGCATATTAACGACAAGGGAAATGCGATGCTCTCTACATATCGTCATTTAGACAAAGATTTTTGGCAAAAGCTACTGCACATCGGTTTACCTGTGTCATTACAAACTATGCTGTTCTCACTGCTCGGCGTAGTTGATATTTTCATGGTCAATCAACTTGGTGATGCAGCAACGGCAGCGGTGGGCGTTGGCAACCGCATATTCTTCTTTAATTTGATTATGGTGTCTGGGATTAGTGGTGCAGTAAGCGTGCTAGCTTCGCAATATTTCGGAGCGGGTGACTTTAACGGCATCCGACGTGTGTTGGCGCAATCATGGGCACTGTCTATTTTGGCCATCATCCCTTTTGTTTTGATTTATACATTGGTTCCTGAATCAGTCGTGTCTGTAGTGGCCTCAGACCCTGATTACATCCGCTTGGCAACGGATTACCTTTGGATAACAGGAGCCAGCCTTATTGGTACCGCGATTGTAGTGCCACTAGAAAGCGCACTACGATCGGTTGGTGAAGCGAAATTACCCACAAAAATCAGTATTTGGGCAATCATCGTCAATGCAATTCTAAATGCACTGCTTATCTTCGGATTGTTTGGTTCCCCAGAGCTAGGTGTGGTTGGCGCAGCGATCGGCACTACGGTTTCACGATGCTTTCAAACTGTCGCGCTGGTAGTAATGGCAAGAAAACACTATTCACATTTGTTCCCTACAATCGGCAGTTTGCGCGATGCCATCTTGCCTAAGCACAGAAAGAAGTACTTCAAGATCGCGATTCCTATGCTAGTTCACGATACGGCGTGGGCGGGTGGAATACTGATTTACAATGTCATTGTTGGACAGATTGGCGTTGGCGAGCTTGCGATCATCTCGTTGTTATCGCCAGTAGAAAGTATCTTAATTTCGGCTTTCTTAGGTTTTGCCGTTGCCGCCTCGATCATCCTTGGTAATGAGATTGGTGCTAAGAACTATCAACGGGTTGAAAATACCGCTTGGGGCTATGTGCTTGTGAGTTGTGCGCTTGCTACTTTGCTAGCACTGCTGTGTTTTATCGCCAAACCCGCCATTGTGCAATTGATCGATTTAACGCATCTGGAACTCAAAGATACAGCGGTTAATGTCACGTTGGTGATGGCGGCTGGCATGATACTACGAGTCTTCAATATGGTTGGCATAGGAGGCGTATTGAAAAGCGGTGGTGACATCAATTACAGCATCTTTATCGACATATTTGGTCAGTGGGCAATTGGTATTCCCCTCGCCTATTTCACTGCTTTAGTACTTGGCTGGTCTTTAGAATGGGTGTTGATGATTGTGTTGCTGGAGGAGCTAGCGAAGATCGCATTAACTAGCCAACGAATCCACTCTAAGAAATGGATAAACAACCTCATAGAAGAGCCGGACCAACTGGCCGCCTAAATACTGACTTGAACTACTAGAACAAACGAAAAGAACTCACACCCAAGGGCTGATTGATTGCATTGCGCTAACCATGATGCCCTTTTTCGTTCACAAACCTACGAAGTGACGACAACCTCAGATATCAGTGAATCGATGGATAATTTGGTTTGAACTACCACGCCAATCCAGCATTGGGTCTGCTTTATCTTGTTCGAAACGCCCATCAATTAAGGTATCAACGTATTCCAGCACTTGCTTCTGATTCTCATCCAATTCATCAAGTTCATAGCCAGTCCACATCCAGATATCTTTGCCTTCGCACTCTGCTTTTACACGCTTAACCAACTTCAGTATTTCAGAAACGTTCGCAGGATGTAGAGGATCACCACCAGAAAGTGATAAACCACGGCGCTTGATTCTCGGATCATTGAGATCGGCAATAATGTGGTCTTGTAGCTCTTGAGTGAACAAATGCCCAGAGTCCAACCTTTGCGTCGACTGGTTATAACATCCACGGCACTGGTGTACACAACCCGACACAAACAAAGTGCAGCGTGTGCCTGGGCCATTTACGACGTCGATTGGATGATATTGATGATAATTCATAAGGCAGTATTGAAAACTCGTGATGGCTTAATGGGTTACTTAAAATGTAGCGAGTAGTGAAACCAATAAATTGGTATCGACATTAAGCCGATACCAATCTTGTTTCGTGAAACGTAGATCTTCTTAAGCAAGCTAGCTAACGATCTAAATGCTCACTAAAGGTGTTTCACTCGACGTTTAACTTCTTCTTGCTTACCGAAGTTAAATGGTCGTGCATCTGGGCTACCAAGGTAACCGCAAACACGGCGTGTTACTGATACTTTAGTTGAGTCATGGTTGCCACACTTAGGACAAGTAAAGCCCTTACTCGTACAATCGAACTCACCGTTGTAACCACACTCGTAACACTCATCAATCGGCGTGTTGGTACCGTAGTAAGGAACACGTGTGTAGCTGTAATCCCATACGTTTTCTAGTGCTTCGATGTTTTTCTGCATGTTAGGGAATTCACCGTAACAGATGAAACCACCACTAGAAATTTCTGGATAAGGCATCTCGAAATCAATCTTATCGTATGGGTTCACTTTCTTCTGCACGTCTAAGTGGAAGCTGTTTGTGTAGTAGCCACGGTCTGTTACGCCATCAATCACACCAAACTCTTTGGTATCGATGCTGCAGAAACGGCTACATAGGTTTTCACTTGGTGTGCCGTAAAGGCTGAACGCATAACCTGTCTCTTTCGTCCAAGATTCCACTTCACGCTTCATGTACTCCACTAGCTCAAGCGCTTTAGCACGCATTTCGCCATCGTCGTACAAATGAACTTCAGTGCCGTAAAGTGCAGTCATCGCTTCATGGATACCAATGTAACCAAGAGAAACAGAAGCACGGCCGTTCTTGAAGATATCTGCAATTGAATCATCAGCTTTCAAGCGAACACCACATGCACCTTCCATATATAGGATTGGAGCAACACGTGCCTTCACATTTTCTAGACGAGAAATACGAGTTTCTAATGCGCGACGAGCAAGCTTTAGTTTTTCATCAAGCAACTCGTAGAACTTAGCCATATCTTGTTTTGCGTTGATCGCAATACGTGGCAAGTTCAAGCTCACAACACCTAAGTTGTTACGACCTTCATGGATAAGTTCGCCATTTTCTTCGTATGTATTCAAGAAGCTACGGCAACCCATAGGTGTTTTGAATGACCCTGTCACTTCTACTACCTTGTCGTAGTTAAGAATGTCTGGGTACATACGTTTAGACGCACACTCAAGTGCCAGTTGCTTGATATCGTAGTTTGGATCTTGTGGCTGGTGGTTCAAACCATCTTTGATAGCAAAGACTAGTTTAGGGAACACGGCTGTTTTACGGTTCTTACCTAAACCTGCAATGCGATTCTTCAAGATAGATTGCTGAATCAGTTTCGAGCCCCAGCTTTCACCTAAACCAAAACCAAACGTAACGAATGGCGTTTGACCATTAGCGGTGTGCAGTGTGTTTACTTCGTACTCTAAAGATTGGAATGCGTCGTAACACTCTTTTTCAGTGCGAGAAATAGCAAACGCTTCTGGGCTGTGAATGTCCCACTCTTTCGCTAACGATAGATGCTTCTCGTAACTTGCCATCACATAAGGTTCTAAAACCTCGTCGATGCGGTTGATCGTTGTGCCGCCGTAAATATGGCTCGCAACTTGTGCGATGATCTGCGCAGTTACTGCCGTTGCGGTAGAGATAGACTTAGGCGTATCGATTTCTGCGTTACCCATCTTGAAGCCATGCGTTAACATGCCTTTCAAGTCGATAAGCATACAGTTAAACATCGGGAAGAACGGTGCGTAGTCTAAATCGTGGTAGTGAATGTCACCACACTCGTGAGCATGTACGATGTCACGTGGCAAAATGTGAGTTTTTGCATAGTGTTTAGCCACGATACCCGCTAGCAGGTCACGCTGAGTTGGGATTACTTTGCCATCTTTGTTCGCGTTTTCGTTGATTAGATCAACGTTGCTTTCTTCGATCAAACCTTCGATTTCACGAGTTAACGCACTTTGCTTCTCACGTGCAATATCGCGATCATGACGATATTCGATGTATGCACGTGCTAGAGACTTATATGGTCCCTGCATTAGCTCGTTCTCGACCATGGTTTGAATTTCAGAGATATGAACTTCATCGTAGTCTTCGAGCTTCAACTCAACTGCTAATGCCACATTCAATGCATAAATAGCAATTTCCTTATCGGTTTTGTCTGATGCTGCTTCCACTGCAGCCTGGATGCGATCTCTACTGAATGGAGCTCTTGAGCCATCACGCTTGATTACGATTGATTTCACCACTTCTCCTTACTCTTGAGGTATTCACAGACTTATCCACAAACACACTATATAGAGCGATTTACCGTTAAACTAACACAAGATATTGTGGCGTATTTAACGAGAACCACCAAACTTGAGTATTGATTTGGATCAATAAAAAGAGAACGCTGACTAAGATCAATTCAATATTATTACGCTAGTTCTCAACTCGAAAAGAAACAATGTAACAATAAAAAAACTGCTAAAAAGAGTTGAATTTTTGGTAAGTGTTGTAGGATAACGGCTCATCAATATTGGTCGACAAATTTAGGGATATTTGGGATGAAACGACTACAAAAGTGGTTAATGTTAGGCTGCCTAATCGGTAACCAAGCAATTGCTGAACCTTTAACCATATCCAGTTGGAATATCGAATGGTTATCAACCAACGAGGCTGTGAATAAGTTTTCTGATAAACGAGAGCAAGCCGACTTCGATAAACTCGGAACGTACTTTCAATCCTTAAACGCCGATGTGGTTGCGTTTCAAGAAGTCGATGACGTAAATGCTATTCAGCGTGTGGCTGGTGATCAATATCAGATCTTAATGTCTGACCGGGCGCTACCTAAGAACAGCAACCACCAATTTAAAGAAGTGGACCAATACACGGGGTTTGCGGTTCGAAAAGGAGTAGCCCTCACCGACTACGCTGACTTTCCACTCGAAACTACGTCCAACAGTAAACTTAGGTTTGCCAGCTATATCGTTATAGAGACAGAGACTAAACCCATTCACATGCTATCTGTTCATTTAAAAGCAGGTTGCAGCGGTGCTTATAAGTCCAACCGCGATTGCTCACGTTTAAAAGAGCAAGCTCAGCAACTGAACAAGTGGATAAAGCAAAGGGAGCGCAATAACGAAGACTACGCCATTCTTGGGGACTTTAACCATAACCTCGCTTACTCACGAGATTGGATGTGGAAAGAGTTAACACAATATACTGATGCGAAGTTAGCGACACGAAAGACACGCGCAGACTGCAAAGTACGCTCTAACCGCAACAACCATCGCACGCATCAGTTCCGCTCTGTTATTGATCATATTGTGGTGAGTGAATCATTGAATGCAGATCCTGCGAAACAACAAGTATTCAAAACACAAGATGTTCTGGACTACAAACTCAGCGATCACTGTCCAGTTTCAACGACCATCAACTAATAGGTGTAGATCTAAAAGGAGGCCGACTGGCTATAGAGCTAAAGCGAGTCGGCCTCTCAAATGCTTATATCAAGCCAATTAGACACACGATAGGTTTACCCTAACAGGTTTTATTCGTTCGACCTGCAAGCCACATTCCCACCAGCATGCTTATCATAAATACCCATACGGTTGGGTTACCACCACTAAGACTGGTCACCGCTGGACCAGGACAAAAGCCAGCAAGCCCCCAACCTAAGCCAAACGCTGTAGAACCCACAATCAGCTTTCTGTCGATTAATGGATTATTGCGGCTATCTAATCGCTCACCATTGATCGCTTTATCACGCTTTTTAATGACTAGATGATAAAACGGCGCAAACACCATCAGTGCTCCACCCATTACGAATGCGAGACTTATGTCCCAATCACCAGTCACATCTAAGAAGCCTAGTACCTTGTTAGGATCTACCATGCCTGAAATAATCATACCCGATCCAAACAAGACTCCAGCAAGCAAACCAACAACGATAGTAAGTGAAGAGTTTTTCATTATGCCCCCAAACCCATTAGGTTCTTAACAAGCACCGTAGCCATTGCGACACCCATGAATACACAAGTCGCGATAATTGAACGCTTAGATAAACGTGCCATACCCACAATGCCATGTCCGCTTGTACAACCATTCGCTGTTTTAGTGCCAAAGCCAACTAACAGACCAGCGATAACAACCACTACGAGATTCATCTCTTCCAGTTGTGGGAGTTGGTAACCGGTAGGAATCAACAACCAACCACTTACGACCATTCCAACAACAAATGCGAAGCGCCATTGCTTTTCAGTTTTGTCAGTATCCACGCTTTTGCTTTCTTTGTTGCTGGCGCGAACTGGCAATAATCGACTGACAATTCCGCTAATACCAGCGACTCGACCAATCCCGAGCATTAACACAACGGCCGACATGCCCAACAGCATGCCGCCGAAAAAGGCATTCCAAGGAATCAAACTCAACACAGACCTCTCCTATCCACGAACATAATAACTCTCAACCACAGTAAATTAGAGTTTACTAATAAATATAAATTAGTCAATGCTAATGTAATCTAGCCCACTTATACCAACAATTTTTTCCTTGTCATTCAGCTAGCTGTGAGCTCCCAACAAACAAAAAGCCCTTAGGCGTTAACCTAAGGGCTTTTGATTTCATTTGAGCTGTATCAGCTACTTAGTCTTATTCTTTTCAGCTATCCACTGTGACATGTACTTAGTGCTTGCCATAGTGTGGTGCTTGAGCATTGAACCGAAGAAATTATCCAATCGGTGCGAATCAAGCTCAGAAACCAACGCAGTTATTCGTTCGATCAGTTGATTGCCTAACTTATCTTGCTCGTAATGCGCTTCAAGAATAGAGTGACACTGGCTTTGGGCTTCAAGCCACTTTTCTTCATCGCGATAAAGCTCAACTGCTGCAGTCACAAACTCATCGATATCATCAGCCACCGCACCCGGCCATTGCAGTTCACCTTGCGGTAGCATACCTTCACTGCCGATATCGCTGGTCACATTGGGGGTTTGTAGCTTCATCGCGTCAAGCAACTTACCTTTAATACCCGCCCCAAAACGTAATGGCGCAACACATACACGTGCCTCTTCCATCACTTCTTGAGCATCTTTGGCCCAGCCTTTGATGTGGAAACCGGTTTTAGGGTTGTGTAAAGCGGTTGCCTTTGGCGGCGGGTATGAACCGTATATATGAAGCTCAGTATCAGGTAACTGCTTACGAATCTTCGGCCAAATCTTCTGTAACTGAAGCACTGCATCCCAGTTAGGTGCATGCCTAAAATTACCTATCGTCATGAAATGCTTACGTTCTTCATAGCTTTTCGTGCGTTCAGGCAAAGTATTAAGATCAACCATGAAAGGTAGATGATGTAGAAGTTTTGGATTGATATTGAACTCAGATTGGAGCAGCTCCATCTCGTAGCTTGAAATGATCAACGAAAGATCACAGCGCAGAATCGCGGCAATTTCACGCTTGGTCAGATCACTGTAAAGATGCTCTTTCGTCAGATCTGTCTCTTTTTTAACAGCTTCATGCCGAGCATTACGTAGGAACTGTAAATCTTCAGTATCCAATAGCTTAAAGGCATTAGGACATACCTTCTCAACACGCCAACCAAATTGTTCTTCCATCATAAAACGGTCAAACATGACAACATCAGGTTGTAGCTGTTCGATGTACTGATCAAAGCTATCGCAATTCAGTTCAATAGATTGGCTCGTGATACCCTCTTCAGAGAGATCAATCATATGCTCGGTCTCTTGAGCAGGCGTTGCGAATTCAACAGACCAGCCTTGTCTCTTAAACAGGCGTAAAAGTGACATCATATGGCTGCCAGCCGCCGATGAATTCGGTTCTGGCCAAACGTAGCCAATTGCTAAAACTTTCTTCAAAACACTTCCTAAGAAATAACAAAAGGGACTCTAGAAGCCCCTTATTGAACATTTACTGATGATTATAATAAGTTCTAAGAACTCAGCGATTAGATTCGCTCACCGACATTGCGAGCTATCATAAGCACTTCATCCGCAGAGTACAGATTTGAAATCGTAGTTTCGACTTCTGCACCCAATGTAGATTGATACAACTTTTGTGCAAAGTTGTCCGCCCTGGTGGTCACTAATACATGTTTTAGTGTCGAGCCTTGCTCTGCAAGTTTCTGCTTCACGAGCGGCAAAGAATCTAAAATCAGCTTTTTACCCAACCCTTGCCCTTGCGCACTCGGTAACACAGCAAGTTGCTCCAACTCTAAAACAGCTTCAGGCCTAAACCCACTCTTTTGAACCCATATAATGTAACCAACAATCTCACCTTCACTTTCTGCAACAAAGTTAAGAAAGCGTGGCGCAGCATTTAAGTTACATTGTAACCAATCCTTCGAGTTTTGTTGTCGAACAAAAGTAGCTTGGTGAACTAAAGCCGCCCCATCAAGGTCGGCTTTATCCATTAGACGAACTTGCACCATAACTGCTACTCGCTTTCTGAGTTAGGGCGCGTTTTACAGTGTAAAATGGCCTTCTCTAATAGTTCTAATGCTGATTGATCCACTTCTGGCAGCTTGGCATCTGATTGACCTAACGGCTCAACACGGCTACCCCATTTAATGTGGCCTGCACCCCAAGTTAAACCAGCACCAAATGCTGCAACCAGGATATTTGAATTAGGCTTAACAAAACCTTGCTCTAGAGATTCACATAGTGCAATTGGCACGGTCGCTGCCGACGTGTTGCCGTAATTTTGAATGTTCACAAAGGCTTTTTCGCGCTCAATGCCCGCCATATCACACAGAGTTTGAATGATTCGGATATTTGCTTGGTGTGGAATCACAACATCGATGTTGTCTGTTGAGATGCCAGTACGGCTCAATACCGTGTGTGCTGCTGCACCCATGCCTTTAACCGCACGTTTGAAGATCTCTTTACCTACGAAATCAAAATCCCAGTAACCGTTATCAGCTGCAAAACGGTCCATAGACGTACCGAACTTAGGCACTGCTAGAATATCTCTGCCTTCAGCATCACAGCCGATTTGCGCTTCTTGGAGACCAACTTGCTCTTCAGTGCGAGAAAGTACGACTGCACCCGCACCATCACCGAATAGAACCGCAGTATCACGCTTGGTCCAGTCGATGAAGAATGAAAGACGCTCTGCACCGACAACGATAGCATTGCGGTAGTTACCCGCTTGAATCAATCGAGTTGCTGTTTCAACACCGTAGATGAAGCCTGTACACGCTGCATTAAGGTCAAAAGCTGCTGCGCTCTTGATACCTAAGTTTTGTTGAACTTTCGACGCAGTATTTGGAATAAGAGAATCTGGGCTACACGTCGCAACGATCACTAGGTCGATGTCTTCAGCCGTTAGGCCAGCACACGCCATTGCGTGTTGAGCAGCAACGGTCGCTAGCTCAGAGGTATTTACATGACTGATACGACGGTTTTCGATACCAGTTCGAGTACGAATCCACTCGTCAGACGTATCAATGAATGTGCTTAAATCATCATTGGACAGCACGGCTGGTGGCAGACACTTTCCCCAGCCCGTAATTTCGGCGTAAAATTTTGTCATCATTTACCTGTTTATTGTTTGTTTTTATTTGAGTATCGTATTCATGTTTTAAACAGTATAAGCGTTCCGTACGTGATTCGTAAATCGCGTTAGCCACGGAGATGCAATAAAAAAGAGAAAGTTATGTCTACATTCAACACTCGTTGCCCTTCTTGCGGTGGCGTAAACCGAGTTCCTTCAGAAAGAATTTCAGAAAGCCCTACTTGCGGTAAGTGCAAAAATGCCCTTCTAGACGGTGCACCAATCGAAGGTACATCACTGAATTTCCAATCGATTTTGAACAGTTCACAGCCTGTTGTTGTCGATTTTTGGGCGACATGGTGCAACCCATGTGTAGGTTTCGCACCTGTATTTAGCGATGTCGCTAAAGAGCGCGCTGGCGATGTTCGATTTGTTAAAATCGATACCGAAGCTCAACAGCAACTGGCGGCTATGTATCAAATCAGAAGCATCCCAACGGTGATGGTATTCAAGAACGGTCAGCGTGTTGATACGATCAACGGTGCCTTACCAAAAGGTCAATTTGATCAATGGCTTAATCAAGCTTTAGCTAAATAAGTTGGCCTAAAATCATTCATTAACCGGCAAGTAAATTACCACCTTCTAAAGAAGGTGGCTTTGTGTGAGCCCCCTAAAAGGGGGCCTTTGTTTAGTCCAACGCCAGTTGCTGCTGCTCCACGCGCTCTTTTTTCTCTTGATGTCTTACATAGCGTCGAATGATTTCTTCATTAACCCCTACGCTATCGACAAAATAGCCCCTTTGCCAAAAGTGGTTACCCCAGAGTTTGTTTCTCCTTAAATATGGAAATTTACTAAAGAGTTTTAAAGCTATTTNGGGGCCTTTGTTTAGTCCAACGCCAGTTGCTGCTGCTCCACGCGCTCTTTTTTCTCTTGATGTCTTACATAGCGTCGAATGATTTCTTCATTAACCCCTACGCTATCGACAAAATAGCCCCTTTGCCAAAAGTGGTTACCCCAGAGTTTGTTTCTCCTTAAATATGGAAATTTACTAAAGAGTTTTAAAGCTATTTTGCCTTTCAATACACCCATCAACTTGGATATCGATAACTTAGGCGGAACTTTTACTACCAAGTSTACGTGGTCAACTTGAACGTTTAATTCAACGACTTCACATCCAAGTTGATTACAGTAAACGTTTATACATCGATAAACTTCTTTACCTACATTGTTTTTCAAAATCCTAAATCGATACTTTGGTGTCCACACTATGTGATATTGACATCTCCAAAATACGTGGGAAGCTTGATTATATCTGCTCATGTTATTTGTCCTCTTTGACTTCGCTAAAAATCAAGGGAGCATTTAACATGGGTAGAACTGCAGGCAAAGCCAAACTGAATGATAACCACCTACTGAAGTAGGTGGTTTAGGGCTGAAAACAAAAAGGGACTCAATGAGCCCCTTTAAAAGTGTTTTTCAAAGTAGTTGTTTGAAATTCTAGGAGAGCACGCGGAGCTTACGAATGTAAGTGAGCATGGTCGACAACGAAGTTCAAATTACTACGAAGAAAAAATTAAGCGTAAACAGGTAGACGCTTACAGATTTCTAATACTTTTGCTTTTGTCGCTTCGATAACAGACTCATCACCCATGTTATCTAGGATGTCACAGATCCAACCTGCTAGCTCTTTCGCGTCTGCTTCTGAGAAACCGCGACGAGTGATAGAAGGAGAACCGATACGGATACCTGACGTTACAAACGGGCTACGAGGGTCGTTTGGTACTGAGTTCTTGTTTACTGTGATGTTTGCTGCACCTAGTGCTGCATCTGCTTCTTTACCTGTGATGTCTTTGTTGATTAGGTCAACTAGGAACAGGTGGTTCTCTGTAGAACCTGAAACGATGTTGTAACCACGCTCAAGGAATTCAGCAACCATTGCTTTTGCGTTAGCAACTACGCGTGCTTGGTATTCTTTGAATTCTGGCTCTAGAGCTTCTTTGAACGCTACTGCTTTACCAGCGATAACGTGCATTAGAGGACCACCTTGGCCTCCAGGGAATACTGCTGAGTTTAGCTTCTTGTAAAGATCTTCGCCTTCGTTAGAAAGGATTAGACCGCCACGTGGGCCTGCTAGCGTTTTGTGCGTTGTTGTTGTAACAACGTGCGCGTGTGGAACTGGGTTCGGGTAAACACCTGCCGCGATTAGACCAGCTACGTGAGCCATATCTACGAATAGGTAAGCACCTACTTTGTCCGCGATTTCACGCATGCGCTTCCAATCACAGATTTGAGAGTAAGCAGAGAAACCACCGATGATCATCTTAGGCTTGTTCTCGATAGCCAGCTTTTCCATCTCTTCGTAATCGATTTGACCTGCTTCGTCGATGCCGTAAGGGATAATGTTGTAAAGCTTACCAGAGAAGTTTACTGGAGAACCGTGAGTTAGGTGACCACCGTGCGCTAGGCTCATACCTAGAACTGTATCGCCTGCGTTTAGTAGCGCCATATATACAGCGTTGTTTGCTTGAGAACCTGAGTGAGGCTGTACGTTCGCGTACTCAGCACCAAACAGCTCACATGCACGTTCAATTGCTAGAGTTTCAACTTTGTCTACGTACTCACAACCACCGTAGTAACGCTTACCTGGGTAGCCTTCAGCGTATTTGTTTGTTAGCTGAGAACCTTGAGCTTCCATTACACGTGGGCTTGTGTAGTTTTCTGAAGCGATAAGTTCGATGTGCTCTTCCTGACGAAGAGTTTCTTCTTGGATAGCTGCGAATAGATCCGCATCGTAATCAGCAATGTTCATGTCACGCTTAAGCATCTGTATCTCCTGACTCAGATTGTACTGAAAGTTTCAAAAAAACCACACAACGACCAAAAGCAAACGTTTCCGTCACCGTTTTGATGTGACGCATTCTACATAATTTGATCTAGGTCATAAAGAGCTAATTGCAATTTTATCATGCAGTTTTTTCATAATCACAAATAAGATTCATCATGGTTATCGGGCTTATCCAACCAAAGATGCCCCTTACTGTCAATTTTACGATTTACACCCTGTAAAACGCAGATTACATAGGTTTACCTTAATTTTGCACCTCTAGCTACCGAAAGCTTAAGTTTTTAACTACTATGCACGCCTTTATTGATTAGGTAATTATTAAAACGATGGAAAAACACTCACGTAAAGAAGATTGGATTGCAGTCCTGACGGGCACGTTTTTAGTAGCGTTAGGCGTCTTCTTTTTACAGTCTGCGAATCTGCTTACCGGAGGCACTACTGGTCTGGCTCTACTGTTGAGTCAATTTTTGCCTGTAACCTTTGGTATTTTATACTTTGCCGCTAACTGTCCATTCTATCTATTGGCGTGGAAACGTTTTGGTCGCAGCTTTGCGATCAGCAGTGCGATTTCCGGTGCTTTAGTGTCTGTGTTTGCCGATCATTTATACTTGGTTATTTCGCTCGAAGTTCATAACGAGATCTACTGTGCCGTTGCCGGTGGCTTGTTGATGGGCTTGGGTATGCTGATTCTGTTCCGTCACCGTTCTAGCCTGGGTGGCTTCAACGTCTTGTGTTTGTTTATTCAAGATCGCTACGGCATCTCAGTGGGTAAAACTCAAATGGCGATCGACGCGTGTATTCTATTTGCCTCGTTCTTCTTTGTATCGCCTTGGGTAATTGCAGTGTCAGTGTTAGGTACAGCGGTATTGAATATAGTACTAGCGATGAATCATAAGCCAACGCGTTATTCTGTGAACTACGCGTCTTAATACCAGCTATCCAATCAATGAATTACTAGCTGTTTTTCATAACGAAAACAGCTAGTATTTAGCTTTTACAAGCTATCCCTCTTTCGTTATGCAAGATTACCTCTCCAGCGCCAAAGACACTCAAACCTCAATCTACATTGAAGGTTTAGAATTCAACCCAGCGACACGTGTCTTGAGTTGCAACGAGCAGGTCATTGATTTAGAACCTCGTTCTATCGAGTTACTTGAACTATTTCTCACGAGCGTCGGAGAGCCATTAGCAGCAGAGCAAATTATCGCGGCGGTTTGGCAAAGTAATTTCATCTCCAAAAACGTACTCACCAATCGAATCAGCACACTTCGCTCGGTACTACAAAAGCACTTGCCAGAGAGCGACGCTACCAAGATTTTGGTCACTTATCCGCGTAAAGGCTACTTCCTAAGCCCTAGCTCGGTCCGCTTATCTAACACAGCACCTGAAACAGCAGAAACAGTTTTAGAAACAGAGCAGACTAAAGCTCGAAAAACTCCGACGCTAGTGACCTCTGTTCTTCTATTAACGACTCTGGTGTTACTGATCACTACAGCAAGCTTGGGCTATATGTTTTGGCAATCGTCGAATCATGCCTCTGAGGTTGAACGAGAACAGCGGTTAATTCCTAAGGTTGAGCTGCTACTCAATCGCATCGATGCGGTCGGTGACAACGCAAGACATTATCGCAAGATGGTTAAAGCTCTGTTGCTTCAACAACAAATTGAGTACGCCTATACCGATTTAGCCAACCAAGATGCCCCGAGTTACTTCTTGGACCCAATTGATAGCTCTCCTTTCTTCCCTGGCGCAAAGAACATGCGTACCAGTGACTATCTGCTTAATATTCAGCTGAAGGACCAAGAGGTAGACAAACGACTCGCAGCCAAGGTCAGCCTTATCTACCCGAGCTCAGGCAAGCTTGCCTTTCGTGGCGTTTATTCTATTGAGATAGACAACCTCAGCGAGAGCTTGATGGAGATTAACCAAGAACTGGCGAGCTACTTTGCTCTGCCTGCTCCTCTCTCTCCAGAATGGTCTGTCGATAATCACACATTAAGTGCTCTATTGAATGACACGACTATCGATCTTGATAGCGAGCCACTCAACGTGATGACATCAACGCTGATCGCTCGCCAGCTAGCGCTATTTGAGACAGACCACCAACGACTGATTCGATTTACTAGCCTAGTGCAAACACGCTTTAAGCTGATTCCAGACGAACTTAAGCTGTGGCTGGGAATTATTCATTTCAAGTTGAGAGATCTGCAAACTTCGAAGGAATTCTTAACCAACACCGCAGGGAACTCGACTATCGAAAATGCTCTGGTTTATATGGTGGTATCTCACATCGCTTATAAGCAAGGAGATATGGATAAGTTTCGCCTCAACTACATGGAGTCTTTGGTTGCCTTACTACGAGTCGTTCCATCGGAAGAACTGTTTGCGCGCTTATCAAAGCCAGAGTCAAAATCGACCTGTCTTCAGCCTTGGAAAAATCTAAAACTCAGTGTCAAAGAGCCGCTGATCATCAAGCAGTGGGAGAATCTGATGCTAAATTACTGTACTGCTGTCGGGCATCAACTATCAGACTAGAAAACATAAAACCATTAATAACAGCAACTTAAATATAAATTAAGGTTTCATGTGTCTTCGTTTTTTGCCCTATAAACCCTCATATCAATAGCATTCCTAAAAACATCCGACCGCTCACGGTCAACAACATTATTAGGAATGCTTCACATGAAAAAAACCATGACGCTGCTTGCGACTTCTCTTTTTGCTCTTTATGGCTGCGGCGGCGGAGGCGGCTCTTCTTCTGGTTCAACTAATGGCAATAAAGGCCCAAGCAACCAAGTCGATTACCCAATCAACGACTCTCAATTCGCGCCTCAAGCAAGCACAGCATTAAAGTACGCATTTACCAAAGATGGTGAAACTGAAGGCTCGATGACAATGAACTTCACGCCGTTAAGTGGTGAGCTCATCATTGCAGCTTTAGAAAAAGAGTCAGGTAATGAAGCGGAAATTCAAGTTATCAACGACCTAGTCAATTACGGCATCACCGAGTTTTATGTCTCTGAAGACATCATGACGAATTCTGAAGGCACACAAGAAGGCGGCAGTATTTATTTTGCAGGTCCTGACCGCGGGTTACATAAAATCACCAACGCTTACTTCATTGGTAGCCAATACATCACAAGAATGATGTACAGCAGCCCACTATTCCGTTTGAAAGGAACTGATGTAAAAGAGAGCAACCCTATCATTGATATCAGTGAAGAAACGATTTCAATGCAAATCACGCTTGATGGAGAAGCCGTCGCGAATATGTTGAGTGATTTTGAGGATAATCAGTGGGTTGAAAACTTACCATCTAACGCCTCGTGCCAAGTCACTTGGCAGCAAATAATTAATGAAACCGGTGTTCGTAAAAGCTTCACTGTTTCGGGTAAATCGATCGAAGCTGCGAATCTTACGGAGAAAAACACTTACTACATTGGCTGTGTAGGTATGGATTCAACAGAGTTCGGCACATCGTCTGAGCGTTGGTTCAACCCAACAATTGGCCTGATAGAGCAAATTGAATTGATGTCAGTGGAGCAATCCACCATCGAGGAATCAGCAGCCAAACTGACTGCAATCGAAAAGGCGTAGTTTTACCAACTGCCGCACACTGATGTAAAAAAGGCTTTGGGGAGCAATCCAAAGCCTTATTGGTAAACTTATGACCAACTGGGGTACTGAAGGTCATGAGCTTTATTTTATGATTAGATAGACCTCAATAAAGTGAACTGACTACCTAGCCCTCAATCAACAAAATACGAGTTTCGTAAGGACGCAAGACTTGATGATGCGATGTTACTGAATCGTCTGCCTCTTGATAGTTAGAAAGCAAACACTTGGCATTCGTCATATCAAAACGCTCAGGTAAAGCACATTCCGCTTCTTCACCATAATAGTTATTAATACACAGTAGAGTCTGCTCTTCACTC
Source organism: Vibrio sp. Isolate22 (assembly GCF_022398115.1). Lineage (NCBI taxonomy): Bacteria > Pseudomonadati > Pseudomonadota > Gammaproteobacteria > Vibrionales > Vibrionaceae > Vibrio > Vibrio sp. Isolate22. Next base: position 142,232 of record NZ_JAKEUW010000003.1, read on the forward strand.
TCACGAGAATACGCGAATACTGATGGGTGCTCAGGTAGCAAATCTTGATAACGACCATGAGTAATCACAGGCACTTCTTTACGAAGTTCAATCAAACTCTTGTAGAAATAGAACACAGAGTCTTTGTCTTCCAGTGCTTGCTCTGCATTGATCTCTGGGTAGTTGTTCGCAACATCAAGCCATGGCTGAGCTTTTGAAAAGCCCGCGTTCGCTTCGCTATTCCATTGCATCGGTGTACGAGAATTATCACGAGATTTCTGCGCTAGAATCGCCATCATATCTTGATGATCCACACCATCGCGATTGACCATGATGTCGTACATGTTAGTACTCTCTACATCGCGATACTGGCTGATTTCGGTATAACCTGGATTCGTCATACCAATCTCTTCACCTTGATAGATATAAGGTGTGCCTTGCATCATGTGGACAGACGCCGCCAGCATTTTAGCCGACTCAACACGGTAGTTCTTATCATCACCTAAACGGCTCACCACTCGCGGTTGGTCATGGTTACACCAAAACAGCGCGCCCCAACCTTTTCCGTTCAAGCCCGTTTGCCAATGGTTGAAGATCGATTTGAGTTGCAAGAAATCAAATGGTGCATTGGTCCACTTCTCACCATTGGTGTAATCCACTTTAAGATGGTGGAAGTTAAACACCATCGATAGCTCGCTGTTATCAATGTTCGAATACTGCTGACAGTGCTCCAATGTAGTTGAGGACATCTCGCCTACTGTCACGCTGCCATATTTCTGGAATACCGCTTCGCTGATCTCTTTTAGATATTCATGCACACGTGGGCCGTCTGTGTAAAAACGGCGACCATCACCGATATCATCATTAGGGAAATCTTGCTGCTTTGAAATCAGGTTAATCACATCCAAGCGGAAGCCATCGACGCCCTTCTCAGCCCAGAAGCTGATAACGTCTTTCACTTCTTCACGTACGACCGGATTCTCCCAGTTCAGGTCGGCCTGCTCCTTGGCAAACAGGTGAAGGTAATATTGACCAGTCGCTTCGTCTAACGCCCATGCATTACCGCCAAACTTGGATTGCCAGTTAGTTGGTGCTTCGCCGTTTACAGGATCTTTCCAGATGTAGTAATCACGGTAAGGGCTGTTTTTATCACCCAATGCGGATTGAAACCATTCATGCTCAGTGGAGGTATGGTTAACCACAATATCCATCACGATACGAATACCACGCTGATGCGCTTCAGCCAGCAACTGGTCGAAATCTTCCATGGTGCCAAATTGAGGGTTAATCGCGTAGTAATCTGAAATGTCGTAGCCGTTATCGATCATTGGTGATGCGTAAACTGGGGTTAACCAAATCGCATCAACACTCAAGTGTTTGAGGTAGTCCAGTTTCGAAATGATCCCTTTGATATCACCAGTACCTTTACTGCCACTGTCACAAAAGCTCTTTGGGTAGATTTGATAGATGGTTGCGGTTTTCCACCAGCTTTCATCATGTTCAGTCATCGCCATCTCTAACACTCACTTACCAAAAAATAATAAATAAAAACCACCATGTTCACATGGTCGATAGAAGTCGTTTCTAAGGGAAAAAGCGATGGCTGGATTGAAGTCACCGCTTATAAGATGCGCTACGCGTTTGCTGTTTCGAGCTCACCTTTTGACTGCGCACGCTTGTAGAAGAACAGCGTTAAGGTCACTGGCAATACAATCGCTACCAACATCGCCACTAAATAAACAGACCAATATTGCGGTTGAATCGACAAGATACCTGGCAAGCCACCCACACCGATGCCGTTCGCCATCACACCTGCGCTACCACAAATAGCAGCCGCTGCGGCACTACCTATCATGGCGCTCAACATTGGGAATTTGTATTTCAAGTTGATGCCGTACATCGCAGGCTCTGTCACGCCTAAGTAGGCAGAGATTGCTGCTGGTACCGAGATGTCTCGCTCACCTTCACGTTTACTTAAAATAATGATGCCAACAACCGCTGAAGCTTGTGCAATGTTAGATAGCGCAATCAGAGGCCAAATTGGCGTGCCGCCTAAGTCTTGCATCAACTGCAAATCCACTGCGTTGGTTGTGTGGTGAATACCCGTGATAACCAAAGGTGCGTAAAGGAAACCAAATACCACTGAACCAAGAATCGCGAAGTCACCAGTCATGGCTGCTTTCGCTGCGAATGCGACGCCATCACCTAGCATACGGCCGAATGGACCAATAAAGGCGTGAGCCAGAATCACAGACAAAATGATCGATACAAATGGCACAACCACAAGGTACAAGTAAGCTGGCACGATGCGCTTAAGATTGGTTTCAATGAAGGCTAATGTCACACCCGCGAGCATCGCAGGGATCACCTGTGCTTGGTATCCAACTTTCTCAATCACGAAAAAGCCAAAGTCCCACACTTCAGGAACGGCTTTACCTATCATGTAAGCGTTCATCAGCTGCGGCGACACTAAGGTCACACCGAGCGTGATACCCAAAATAGGGGTTCCGCCGAGCTTCTTAACCGTCGCCCAACACACACCAACCGGTAGGAAAAAGAAAATCGCTTCACCAATCAACCATAAGAAAGAGTGAACGGTTGCCCAGAATTGGCTGATTTCAACTAAGGTTTTGCCGTCGAACATGCGAATGTCGCCAATCACATTACGGAAACCAAGAATCAAACCACCAGTAATAATGGCAGGCAGCAGTGGCACAAAAATTTCGGCTAAATGGGAGATACCACGCTCAAGGAAGTTCATGTTCTGACGAGCAGCCAATTTCGCTTCATCTTTTGATGAGGCCTCTTTGCCCGTTTGCTCGATCAGCAGTGCATACACTTCGTCAACTTCGGTGCCAATCACCACTTGAAATTGGCCTGCGTTAGTAAAACAACCCTTTACTAGCTTGAGCTTTTCGAGTTCTGCTTTATTCGCCAGCTCTGTCTCATTCAATACGAAACGTAGTCGAGTCAGACAGTGGCTGACACTCGCAATATTCTCTTTACCACCAACTAACTCGATAAGACGCGCAATGTCTTGCTTCGCTATCTTACTCATACTACCCCACCCTGGTTTTATTCAATGACTCATCTAAATCATTGAGCAATAACCACTCAGATTTAGATTTATGGGAACATTCCCAAAATTGATTATTATAATGCCTAGCTGAATGAAAAATCAAAATGGGAACAGTCCCATTAATTGAAAGAGATCACAGTCTAATTTTAATCTAAGCGGTTCAGTTTCGCTTAATTAAGTGGATTATTGAATCGGTGATTGGGTGTGATGAGAGATCTCTCTGTTACCTAAAAGTTGAGAGATCAATAGATTAGCGGCTAGTTTACCCGCTGATTGGTAGCCCGGATCAATACTAAAGACCCGAGGGAATAGGAAAGAAAGAAGATCGTTACCGCCGACGCCAGTCACCACCACATCTTCACGTTGTCGTTCTTGCAAGCGTTTGATGACCCCAAGAGCAAGAGTATCACTGGCACAAACAATCGCTTGAGTCGCTGGAGTGAGTACCTCATCCACTAACTGATAAGCGCTTTCATGATGAAGTTGACCAGTACGATAGTTCGCTATCACTCCACTGTTCTCGCACCAATCTAGGTAAGCTTTTAGACGAAGTTCACCGGTTGATTTATCACTAGGATCCACTCCAACAAAACCGATATCAGAGATCCCCTGATCCGTTAAATACGCCAACGCCCTATTGATCACCTGCTGGTTGTCATAGTTAATAGAAGTAACATTCTCGGTGTCCAGCGCAATAACCACAGCTTTATGTCCCCAAGCTTCAATTTCGGGGATATCGCAATCCGTAAAACCAAACACAATGATGCCATCAACGTTACGACGCTTTAGAACTTGTAGGTGCTCGTTGGCTTTTTCTCTGTCGAGCTGGCTTTCCATGATCACTACATCGTAGCCCGCTTGGTACAACTCAGCCAGCATGGTGCTGACGGCTTTGTTTTCAGAAGGAGAATCCAAGCGAGAGATGATCACGCCAATCACTTTTTGGCTGCCACCACGCATCGATTGTGCAGACTTTGAAGGCGTATACCCAGATTCTTGAATTACTCTTTCTACCCTTTCACGGGTTTCAGGTTTCACTTTGGGATCATTGGTCAGAACACGAGATACGGTCGACTTACCAACACCAGACAGCTTAGCAATATCAAGAATAGTGAGTTTTTTGCTCATAAAAAGTCTAACGTCAAAGGAAGAAAAAGAAGCAGTGAGGGTATATACCCTCACTTAATTGTTTGTAAATCTTAGCGATTAAAGATGGCTTACTTGCTGCAGTTTCGATACACCACACGACCAAGTTCTAGGCGTGCGTTATCACCTTTGGTACGTAAAGTAACGCTGTTGATTAGCTCTCCAGTACCATCATCTAAGATGTACTTGGTTCCAGAACCAGCCGCTACTTGAGTCAGGCGGTATTCATTTTCAGGTAAACGTAATACCGCTTTTTCATTATCAAGGTAAGCCACTTCAAATGAAACGTCAGACTCACATTGATAAGTCACGAATTGATTGTCCGATGTAGCACTGTCAGGCGCTGCTGATTTAGAGCAACCCATTAATGCTACCGTACATAGAGATGCTACTAACATAGCTTTCATACTTCGTTCCTCATCTTTATACCGTTGAAGGTAGTGAAATGTCTTAGCCTTTTAGGAAAGCAGGCACATCCGCAATGCTATCAAGGACAACACTTGCCAAGGCTTCACCCTTTTCGGTAATTGGTTTACCGGTTCTTACCAATACCTTAGTGCCAACACCTGCAGCTTCTGCAGCCATCATGTCTTCAGCTTTATCGCCGATCATCACAGAGTTAGCCATATCAATCTTTAGAAAGTCACGCGCGGAAATGAACATGCCAGGCTTTGGCTTACGACAATCACAATCTTGTTTGTAGTCTCCAATGCCGTGTTCAGCATGGTGAGGGCAGTAGTAAATACCATCTAACTCAACACCATTATCGACAAAGTTCCAATCCATCCACTGCGTTAAAGAGAGAAAACGGTCTTCACTAAACATGCCGCGAGCAATACCAGACTGGTTCGTCACAAGCACCAATAAATAACCCATATCTTTAAACGCTTTCGCCGCTTCAAACACACCATCGATGTATTCAAAATCATGCTCATCATGTACGTAGCCGTGATCAACGTTAATCACACCATCACGATCTAAAAAAACAGCAGGTTTAGACAAAATTTTGTTCTCTATCAACTCTCTATTAATCATTAATTATTACACGCTTTATTTGCTTCATCACTATCTATTTAGTTTTGCGTTCGTTAACGATTTGTTTCCACCTCAGCAATACAATCGACGTTTAGCCGTCTAGACGTAAAAATATCTATTGACTTAGATCACGGAACACCATAGCATCATCTGTAAATCGAGCGAGCTATCGACATATTATTCTGTTCTACCTGCACGGGTTTCTCTATGATTAAAGTGAATCAAGTCAATAAGGTTTTTTATCAAGGCACTAAAGAAATCAATGCCTTAATTGATATCAACCTCCACATTCCTCAAGGTCAAATCTTTGGAGTCATCGGCTCTTCAGGTGCAGGCAAAAGTACCCTAATCCGCTGTGTAAATATGTTGGAAGCCCCAACTTCAGGTGAAGTGATTGTTGATGGTATCGACCTAACAAAGCTCAGCAAATCAGAACTTAGCGAAGCACGCCGTAACATCGGCATGATTTTCCAGCACTTCAATCTGCTGTCTTCTCGTACTGTATTTAACAATGTAGCACTGCCTCTAGAACTAGCAGGTAAAGATAAAGCGGTTATCGAAGCGAAAGTCAGTGAGCTCCTTGAACTGGTTGGTCTTGCAGACAAGCGTGATACTTACCCTGCAAACCTAAGTGGCGGTCAAAAGCAACGTGTCGCGATTGCTCGTGCACTGGCATCAGACCCGAAAGTACTACTGTGTGATGAAGCGACCAGCGCTCTAGATCCTGCAACCACTCAATCGATTCTTGAACTGCTGCGTGAAATCAACCGTAAACTACACATTACTATCCTGCTTATTACGCATGAAATGGATGTGGTTAAGAGCATCTGTCACGAAGTGGCGATCATCGGTGGTGGTGAATTGGTAGAGAAAGGCACGGTTGGCGACATCTTTGCGCACCCTAAGACTGAGTTAGCGCATCAATTTATTCGTTCAACCTTAGATCTAACGATCCCTGAAGATTACCAAGCACGCTTGCAAGAAACTCGAGTAGATGGCAGTTACCCTCTGGTACGCCTTGAGTTCACAGGTGCAACCGTTGATGCTCCACTAATGACGCAAATCGCTCGTAAATTTAATATCGATGTCAGCATTCTAAGTTCTGACCTTGATTACGCTGGCGGCGTGAAGTTCGGCATGATGGTAGCTGAACTGTTCGGCAACGAAGCAGATGATAATGCTGCTATTCAATTCCTACGCGATAACAATGTAAAAGTAGAGGTGCTTGGTTATGTCCTTTAGTTTCAACGAGATTGCTGACTGGATCAGCCTTAACGGTAACCTTCTATTAGAAGCAACTGGCGAAACACTTTACATGGTTGCAGTAGCAGGCATTGTTGGCTTTGCTGTCGGTATTCCCCTAGGCGTGATTCTACACACCACCAAAAAAGGCGGCTTGCTAGAAAACACTAAGCTTAACCAAATTCTTGGTGCGGTAGTCAACGTAGGCCGTTCAGTACCTTTCTTGGTATTGATGGTTGCGATTATCCCATTGACTAAGATGCTGATTGGTACCTTTATCGGTACAACAGCGGCAATTGTTCCACTGACTATTGGCGCAATCCCATTTGTTGCTCGTCTTATCGAAAGTGCACTGCTTGAAGTACCAACAGGTCTAGTAGAAGCAGCGCAATCAATGGGCGCAACACCAACACAAATCATCAGCAAAGTTCTGCTTCCTGAAGCACTACCGACTATTATCAACTCAGTAACCATCACACTAGTTACCCTAGTGAGCTACTCAGCAATGGCAGGTACGGTTGGCGGTGGCGGCCTAGGCGATGTGGCTATTCGTTACGGATTCCACCGTTACGATGTGACCATCATGGCAGTGACCGTAGTGATGTTGATTGTGCTTGTACAAATTATTCAATCGATCGGTGATTCATTAGTTCGCCGTGTTGACCACAGATAAGACTCAGCGTTTATACGCAAACAAACTAAAAACAGAGTCGTCTGAACCAAATTAAATAGATTTATTAAAAGGAGATTATTATGAAATTTAGCCTTAAAGGTTTACTAACTATCGCAGCGGCAGCTTCAGCGCTAGTTCTAGCAGGTTGTGGTGATAAAGAAGTCGACACTTCTAAAGTAAAAGTGGGCGTAATGGCAGGTGCTGAAGCTCAGGTTGCAGAAGTTGCAGCTAAAGTAGCGAAAGAGAAGTACGGCCTAGATGTTGAACTAGTAACGTTCACTGATTACGTAACACCAAACGCAGCACTAGATGACGGTTCTATCGACATCAACGCATTCCAACACGCACCGTACCTAGATCAGCAAGTGGCTGACCGTGGTTACAAACTGACAATCGCTGGTAACACGTTTGTTTACCCAATTGCGGGTTACTCGAAAGAAGTAAAATCAGTAGACGAAATTCAAGATGGCGCGCGTATCGCTGTACCAAACGATCCTACAAACCTAGGTCGTTCTCTACTGCTTCTTGAACAACAAGGTCTACTTGAACTTCGTGAAGGCGCAGGTCTTCTTGCAACAGTACGTGACATCGTTAAGAACCCTAAGAACCTAACGATTGTTGAGCTAGACGCAGCACAACTACCACGTTCTCTTGATGACGTAGCACTGTCTATCATCAACACAACTTACGCGAGCTCTATCAACCTGACTCCACAAAAAGATGGCGTATTCGTTGAAGACAAAGAGTCTCCATACGTGAACCTAATTGTGTCTCGTGAAGAGAACCTAAACGCTGAGAACGTACAAAACTTCGTTAAAGCTTACCAAACTGAAGAAGTGTACAAAGCAGCTTCTGACATCTTCCAAGGTGGCGTAGTTAAAGGCTGGTAATCTGCCTCACTTCACTACCCTATAGATACCAAAAGGGGCTGACACAATGTCAGCCCCTTTTTCGATCACTCGAAGCTCACTCATGAGCCTACTGTGCTAAGAACGCCGTCGTTACTTTAGCTGATCCCAAGAGATGTTTGATACCAGACGGCAGTCATCACACTTGAAATAGAAAATATCGTGGATCGGCGCATCTAGCAGCCATTCGCCACCACATTGCGGACATTTACGCTCTTTTTCGTCTTTCAAACTAATGCCACCTACACGGTACAAGTAGTAGTAAGTAGGAATCTTAGTCAGGTATTCGATACGCCCTCTCAAGCCCCAACCACGTTTGAATAGTACGCTTTTGGTATCGCTGATTTCCGTCAAGGTCGCGTGTTCCGCTCGACAACCACCACCCATTTGTACTTCATCACAGGCTTGCCATTCCGTCTGCCATTTCAGTACGGCTTTATGGTCGCCATTAAAGGTAGGTGGATTACGGTATAGTGGGATCGGCAACAAGCTATCACCACTGCGTAGCGGTGAGCAGGTATGCACAAAGGTGGTGTAAAGTACTTGCCAACTAGGCGCTTCATCTTCAGCCACTTCTTCTGAGTTCAAATCTCGACCCAGCAAGCGCATTTTAGGAGTCAGCAGGCTCGCATTAGACAGACGATCTAAGCACACTTTCACAAAATCTGAGTGATTACGAGGGTGTAAGCTATCTTGCTCTGGGCAGACAACACGAACGTAAAACTCGCCGTCACCCATCACGATAGGAAACTCACGGCCTAGCACTTGTCCGTTATAACGCAGTGCATCCATTAAGCCATTCACCGCCTTGTCGACAGCGCTTACCGTTGTGTTATCAAAACACTCAAATTGAAGTTCTAGTACGTACATCTATCTATACCGCTGGTTGTAACTTTTCTAAAAACTCAGCCAATGTCTCAGCGAGTACATCACGATTTTTGGTGCCTAAGCGCTCTAAAATCACGTTGCCAGTTAAGTTACAGATAGAGATAACATCCAGCTCTGCATCAGTCGCTGCGATGAAAACCGTCGGTTTCAGCTTTAGACGACGCTGCGTTACCAAGTGACCTAGAATATTTTCTTGCAGGCATTCGAAGTCTTCATCACTCCAAATCTGCAAAAGAGTCAGCTCATTACCGTCAAACGTCGCATTCATATCTGCGCTGTATTGAGCACCATAGAAGGTTTTGATGTCTTCATGCAGCGTTAGCTCGATGCCTGTTTCTACGTTAGTAAAATCAGCGAATTGCTCACGTGGGTAGTGTTTCCATAACACAGCGTCACCGCTCTTTTCTTCTACGCATGGCGATACGATGTCCACCAACTCCTCATTGCGAGGTAAAGTTTGGTGTTGCTGTTGCCACGCGTCAACGTATCGCTGACTAAAAGAAACCAGTGCGTCTTGAGCACGTTGAGTCATGAAAATCTCCTAAACACATAATAATAAATAGAATCTGAGCCTTTCCTTGCCAAATAAGCTTGTCTAATAAGCGATGACGTAATGACAGGGTAAAGGGGATTCAGTAAAATCGACCCCATTCTAATCGAATTTGAAACGAAAGTATGAGCAAATATTCTGACGCAAAAGAACTAGCGGGTTTAACGCTGGGCCAAAAAACTGAGTACTCTAACCAATACGATGCAAGTTTATTGCAACCAGTACCGCGTAGCCTGAATCGTGACGATCTAGCGCTAAACGGCGAGTTGCCTTTTGTTGGTCATGATATTTGGACTATGTACGAGCTTTCATGGCTGAATACAAATGGCCTGCCACAAGTGGCGGTAGGTGAAGTTTTCATCCCAGCAACTAGCCCAAATTTAATTGAATCAAAATCTTTCAAGCTGTATCTGAACAGCTACAACCAGACTCAATTCGAAAACTGGGAACAAGTGACTGAGCGCTTAACTCAAGATCTGTCGGCATGTGCGGGCGAAGCTGTGATCGTGAATGTTAACTCGGTAACCGACTACACCAACCAGCCTATCGTGACGATGGAAGGTGAATGTATCGATAATCAAGATATCCAAATCACTAGCTACGACTTTGAAGCGTCACTGCTTGAAGGTGCTGCTGGAGAGCAAGAGGTGGAAGAAACACTTCACAGTCATCTATTAAAATCGAACTGCTTGATCACCAATCAACCAGACTGGGGTAGCGTTGAGATCGCATATTCAGGCAAGCAAATTGACCGTGAAGCCCTGCTGCGCTATTTAGTTTCATTCCGTGAGCACAACGAATTCCACGAACAATGTGTTGAGCGTATCTTCACTGATATCATGAAATACTGCGCGCCTTCGAAGTTAACTGTGTTTGCACGTTACACGCGTCGTGGTGGTCTGGATATCAACCCATACCGTTCAACAGAGCAAGATAGACCAAGCCACAATAAGCGTATGGCTCGCCAATAATCGGCAAACCACATACTTATTTGGCACCTACCTAATCTTTAAAGGACACTGAAATGCGTTGGTTATACGTTGTTAGCCTATTTATTTTAAGCTTGAGCACCTCGGTGAATGCGTCGGTCTATTCTTCGGCGCTACTCAACGAAGCCAATAACTTGGTTGAGATAGAACCAAGCCAAGCAAAAAAAATGGCCAACAGCTATCTGACGCTGCGTGTCCTTTCTGATCAACGCGAGAAAAGCCCTTCAGCGATTTCTCGTGAAGAGACAGACTCTTCGATCCGCACTCCAAACAGCAGTATTGATGCTTACAAGATCTTAGCGAAAGCAGAGTACAACCTTGGTAATATTCGTATTGCGATCAAGCACATCGAAAAAGCCTCGGAACTCGCTAAAACCTACAAGCTTGACTATCTAAAGGTGGATCTTGAGATCCTAAAAGTTCGCTTAGTTTGGCTCAATGACAGAAAGTCAGACAAAGCCAAAGCCGAACTCGAAACTATCGAAGCAAACCTAGAATCAGTCAGCAAAACCTTGCGCTTAACAGAAGGTATCACCTACCGCTTAATCATGTTGAAAGCAGACATTGCGTCATACGACAACAAGATCGATGAAGCGGAAAAGTACTACCAAGAAGCTAAGAATTACCTCGACCAACGTTATTCAGAAAAGGTATCCATCGACTACCACATTGCAGTCGGTGAGTTTTATCTGAACCACAAAGAGTACAATCACGCGCTGTCTGAATTGTTGTATGGCTACTGGAAGTCAGTCGAAGGCAACCTGAGTGCACGCTTAGCAAAAGTGAACCGTCTACTGGCACAGCTGTTCTTTGAGCGCCAAGTGTTAGACAAAGCACTAGAGCACCTTTCTCAAGCCGCTGATTTCTATGACAACTTTGAAAACTCACCAGTATTAGCTCAAGTGCTCAAGAAAATGGGTGATGTGTACTTCTACCAAGGCAAATACAACCTTGCCCTAGTGCATTTCTTCAATGTGTTAGACCACGAAAGTACTGACCGAGATATCTACCAAGTCATCGATATTCGCTTAAGTTTATCAGCGACTTACCTGCGCCTTTATAATTACCCTCTTGCAGAACAGTACCTCTCCCGTGCTCTTGAACTGCTCGAGTATACCGATATGCCAAAACTGGAAGGCCGTGCTGCGCTGCTATCGGCTGGGCTGGCTTACCACCTGCAAGAGAGCGAAGATGTGATCAAGCATGCGACACGCGCGCTTGAGATCTCACGCCAAGTCGAGAACTCTCGCTTATCACAACGCTCATACTACTTGCTCTCTTTGGGTTACGAACAAGCCGGTCGCCCGCAGCAGGCGCTCGCTAACCTCAAGCAATACAACAGCCTAGTCTCTTTAGAGCAGCAAAAACTCAACCGTGTTGGTGAAGATGCATTCCGCCAACAGAAAGAGTTCGCCGAGCAGACCTTGCACTACGCAGGTCAAGCGCAAGAGCTAGAAAAGTACAAACTTGAACATCGTAAGTTCCAGAAGATCGCCTTCGCGCTATTCCTATTCAGTATTGTGCTGTTCTTCTTCGTGCTACGCCGAGGCTACATCATTCAAACCTTGGCCAAAGAAGTCGATTCACTGCGCACCGATCTCTTTACGCACTCGCGTTCCAAGCTGCCTAACCTAAGAATGCTAAACGCCAAACTGTCGAACTCTTTGGAGCAAACTAGCCAAACCTTTGAGCAATGGCAAATGGGTGAACTGATTCATGAACCACTGAACGACCGCTTGCGCTTCGTGATGATTGATCTACCTTTCCTACGCAATATGTACACGCAGAATGGTTACAAAGCCGGCCTAGAGCTCGAAGATGCATTCGGTGAGTTCCTCAAATCGAAACTGGAAGGACCATCTCGCGTTTACCATTTTTCGGATGCCAACCTACTCTACATCGAACCGAATTCAGATCGTGATTCATCGCCTGAAGCCATGTTCAGAAAAATTCAAGATTGGGTGAATGAGTTCGAGACCGAACGTAATATCAATCGTACCGTTCGCATGGGTATCGCTGACTACCCATTCTTGCCACGTGCGTACACCGCGATAAACGATCAAGAGCAATTAGATGTACTATTGATGTCGACAAACCTAGCGCGTGAGATAAGTCTCAAAGAGCGCAGCAGCCAATGGGTATACCTCAAAGCCATCGACAATGCACCAGCCGCAAGCCTTGCAACAGGTAACATAAGAGAAGCCTGTAAACATGCGATTAATCAAGGGCTAATAAAAATACAATCCTCGTACCAGAATGAGGACAACATCAAAAAAATGCTAAAAGATGACTGATTTGCGAGCGGTTAAGACTTGCAACTCGTGACCTTATTTTTAGTTTTGTTATTATCGATGTAACGGAATTTCATCAAAATGATCGAGTTCGATCTACGCGGCGCTATTTAATACATCTATGGGCATTCTTGAAAAAGACATTCAGGCGCAACTCCACCAGCTGAAATTTCAGTTGGAGCAAGTTCGTTTGACGCAAAGAGACACCTCGTTCAAATTTATTCGCGAACAAAAAGTTCTAAAGCGTATCGTCACATCGTTAAGCGACGCGTGCGTTGGCAGCAATAGCCATTTAGATGAAAACCTCATTGCCCTTAGGGAAGAGCTAGAAAAGCAAAAAGACATTAGCTCAATGATCCCAAAGCTGGCAGTACTTGAAAGGATGCTAAAGCAGAAAACGTTGGCTATGGATAAACAGAACGGATATCTGGACGATAGCATTAAGCACAGTGGGGAAACGCTGCAACGCATAACTGGTCTTCCAGCGCAGCTCAAGCGAGACCTACGAAACTTACTTAGCTTCTCCGAATGCAATGGCAGTCAGAAAGTCGACCATGCAATAAAGCTACTCGGTATTTATGAGCGTGCCATCAAGATTATGGCGAACAACTCACGCTCGCAGTTTGCTGACGCTGCACATTCTCCGGAACAAGAGCTCCTTTCCGACCTATCAAACGAATTACAACATCTGATTACTGAACTCGATTTTGAGGGAGAATCAGGTGACATGCTGACCGATATTCGCGCAAAGCTATTGCTTGGTGTTTCTACACAAAACCTGCTTGAGCTGACACTTCAGATCCTCAAACTGGTCATTGAAGGCACCACGCTCGAGCGAAAAAAATCTGAGCAGTTTATCGATCAACTTAACGCGTCACTCGCATCGAGCATCAAAACGGCAGATCAAAATACCGATCAAAGCCAAAGCTATTTTGAGCATCGCCAAGGTCTAAACTCAGAGCTAACAGAGCTAGTGAGTAAGAGTCAGAACTCTTTAGATAAAGCGAAGGATGTTGATAGCTTAAAGCAGTCGATCAGTCCCCTACTCAATGAAATTGCCTCTCTATCAGAAAGGTTGAATCACGCCGAGCAAAAAGAGCAAGCACTGATCGAACGAATGAGCTACGGAAAAACTCAGCTCGATTCACTGTATGAAGTAACTCAAGATTACCGCAAACGTCTAGAAGATCAGGCTCAGCGTATGCTACTTGATCCGCTAACGAAGGTTTACAACCGTACTGCTTTTACTGATCGTTTAGAGCTTGAGTACCGCCGTTGGATTCGTGCACAACACTCACTACGTGTAGTGCTGCTTGATATCGACAACTTCAAATCGATCAACGATAGCTTTGGTTACACAGCGGGCGATAAAGCACTGAAAATCATAGCACGAACCATCACCAAAGAAACCAGCACCACTGATACTGTGGCTCGTTTTTCTGGTGAAGAGTTTGTTTTGCTGCTCCCAGAGCAGACCGATGAATATTGTCATCAGGTGATACAAAACATTCAGACTCAAGTGAGCCGTTTGCCATTTAAGTTCCGTGACCAACAAATCACGATAACCTTATGTGCTGCAAGTACTCAGTTCAAAGAGTCAGATACACCAGAAGAAGTATTAGAGCGACTCAATAAAACTTTAAATAAGGCAAAACAGCGCGGTAGCAACCAACTTGTTTGGCACTAAGCAGCCTTAAATTTAATTTATTTCATTTTTTCAAATACTTATCACATACCAATTTCCTCAATGTTTGCTAAGCTAATGATTAACATTCGCTTAACAAGCATTCTTGGCAAGCAATGCCATATATTCGCTCTTGAGCAGTTTATATAATCCATTAAGCAACGCTGTCGTATTCGTTTCGTCTGGTTAACTCTCTCACCTTTAACCAAACACTTTCAACGTTTGCTTCTCACTCTCGAGCCAGAGGGTTACTTAACTGTCTCCCCTGCTCTTATCAACAAGGAGGCACTATGATCACTCATATCAGCCCTGCCGGTAGCATGGATTTACTCTCTCAACTTGAGGTTGAGCGTCTTAAGAAAACCGCGTCTAGTGATCTGTACCAACTGTATCGTAACTGTACGTTAGCGGTACTTAACTCGGGTAGTCATACCGACAACTCCAAGGAATTGCTCGATAAATACAAATCGTTCGATGTGGAAGTCGTACGCCGTGAGCGTGGTATTAAGCTCGAACTGAGCAATCCGCCAGAGCATGCCTTTGTTGATGGCGAAATCATCAAGGGTATTCAAGAACACCTATTTTCAGTGCTGCGTGACATTGTGTACGTCAACATGCACCTAGCTGACAATCAAAGGCTTAACCTGACCAACGCCACTCATATTACTAACCTAGTGTTTGGTATTTTGAGAAACGCCGGAGCACTAACTCCGGGTATCGAACCGAACCTCATCGTGTGTTGGGGCGGTCATTCAATCAATGCCAGCGAATACCAATACACTCGTGAAGTGGGTAATGAACTAGGCTTGCGAGAACTCAACATCTGTACTGGTTGTGGACCAGGCGCGATGGAAGGCCCAATGAAGGGGGCGGCAATTGGTCACGCGAAGCAGCGTTACACCGACCACCGTTACCTAGGTCTGACTGAACCATCCATCATTGCGGCAGAGCCACCAAACCCTATTGTGAATGAGCTAGTGATCATGCCTGATATCGAGAAGCGTCTTGAAGCGTTTGTTCGTATGGCGCATGGCATCATTATCTTCCCTGGAGGTCCAGGTACTGCCGAAGAGCTGTTGTACATCTTAGGTATTATGATGCACCCGAATAACGCCGATCAGCCAATGCCGATTGTGTTAACGGGCTCAAAAGAGAGCGAAGCTTACTTCCGCTCGATCGATAAGTTTATTGGTGAGACATTAGGTCCAGAAGCACAAAAACATTATGAGATCGTGATTGATGATCCGGCTCGCGCCGCGAAAATCATGAAGCAAGCTATGCCGGACGTACGTTCTCACCGTAAAGAGACCGGCGATGCGTACAGCTATAACTGGTCACTGCATATTGAGCCTGAGTTCCAACTGCCGTTCGATCCGACTCACGAATCGATGGCAGCACTCGACCTACATATGGACCAGAAAACAGAAAGCCTTGCGGCAAATCTGCGTAAAGCGTTCTCGGGTATTGTTGCGGGTAATGTCAAAGCTGAGGGTATTCTAGAGATAGAAAAACACGGCCCATTCATTATCGATGGTGACAAAGAGCTGATGACTAAGATGGACCAACTGCTTAACGACTTTGTTGAACAACATCGAATGAAGCTACCGGGCGGTACCGACTACGTGCCTTGCTACAAAATCGCTTCAAGTGATTGAGGCGTTTACGCTACCAACGTTTCAACTCACTAACTGATACGTTACTATAAGGGGCTAGCAGCCCCTTTTTTATTGCCAATTTAGTGGAAACTTATGTCTATCCATCTTGTTATTATCGATGCCTTGAACCTCATCCGACGCGTGCACTCCGCTCAGCCGGATCCAACCGATATAGCAAGAACCATCAACACGACAACTCGCACTCTGAATAAGATTATTTCCGAGTCCAAGCCGACTCATATCATCGCGGTGTTTGATCATCACCTGCAAGACCGAGGCTGGCGCGCGGAAGTACTGCCTGCTTACAAGCAGAACCGTAAACCCATGCCAGAGCCGCTCATGCAAGGCCTTGATGCGATCCAACAAGCTTGGTGGGAATTAGGCATAGATTCGTTACTGTCCGATGGCGATGAAGCTGATGATTTAGTGGCAACGCTGGCTAAGAAGGTCGCAGACCATGGCGAGACCGTCACCATCATCTCTACAGACAAAGGCTACTGCCAACTGTTGTCGCCTACCCTGCAGATCCGTGATTATTTCCAACATCGCTGGTTAGATAAGCCCTTTATCGAGGCGGAGTTTGGTGTAAAACCAGAACAGCTTGCAGATTACTGGGGATTAACCGGTGTAAGCTCTAGCCAAGTGCCTGGCATCCCTGGCGTAGGGCCGAAAGCAGCAAAAGAGATATTAACTTCGTACCCCGATATTGAAACTGCATACCAAGCGGAAGACTTACCGAAGAAATATCGTAAGAAGTTTGATGAACACATTGAGTCCGCTCGAGTGTGTAAGCAAGTCTCAGCTCTCAAAACAGACATAGATTTAGGTTTTAACCTGCAAGATATTCGTTACGAAGCGAGCGCTTAACTCTACATAGAAACCCTTTGTTATACGAAGTTCCAGATACAGAAAACCCTTAGTCGATACTAAGGCTTTTTGTTATTTTGGCTGCCGCCTAACTGAACTTAATCGGATGATTAGAAGTTATAAGCGATAGAAGCTTTGAAGTTACGACCGGCTTCGTAGCTGGTGTACTTATCTGAGCCCCAAGAGATACCAAAGCCAGTATGCTCTGCGTATTTCTTATCAAGAATGTTATCGATACCGATGTTCATCTCTAGGTCTTTCGCAAACGTAGGTGTGTAAGCCGCCCAAATATTATGCGTAGCAAAACCAGCACGCTTCACTTGCTCACCCTTTTCATCCGTGTAGTCATTACCCGGAACGAAGCGAGAGTCCCAACCAAACACCAACTCACTGTTTAGGCTGTAGTTAAAGCCCGCTTTAAAGTTGTGAATGCCAGTTTTGCTCATGTGGCTTGTTTTGCCACTCTCTAGGTCTTTCTGATCACCATCCGAGTAAGAGTGGTTAGCGTATACACTCAGAGAGTCTAGTGCGTAGCTCAGTACCGTTTCTACACCCCACACTTCAACATCATACTGGTTTGCCAGTGTTGAGTTATTCTTAGTTGGGTGCATTTGATTATCTAGGTTGTAGGTGTAAGCCGTGAAACCTAGGATAGCGTAGTCCGCCGCCAGTAGACGTGTCAGCTCGTAATCAAAACCAGCCTCGTAGTTATTACCCGTCATCGCCTTAGTATCAGACTGATTAACATCAGATGCGGCTTTCATCGTTAATGCTTCTGGCAATGATGCACCTTTAAACAAACGACCGTACCCTACGCGAAGTTTTAGATTCTCCGTGGTTTGGTATTCACCTTTGAATTTAGGAGACAGCTGGTCAAAATCACCATCGTAAACACCACCAAGCTTATGAACGTCGTAACGTAAACCTGTTGTTAAACGGAAGTCACTAAACTCGTACATGTCTTGTAGGTAAAGGCCGTAAGCTGTCACGGTACCACCATCCATACCGTACTTCTTGGTTTCACCTTGCTTAGAACCGCTTTGGTAAACACCGTCACCCGCGTCAATCCATTGCTCTGCTTTATAACCATCAAGGCCGTAAGTTAACTCATGCTCACCAACCCAAGAGATATTGCGAATGTCACCACCAATAGTCGTCACATTGTATTCACGATGTGGGATTGATAAGTCACCATCTTTAGTAAATTCCCAAGAGCCATTTACTTGATTCCAATCGCCGTACTCTTCTGTTAGAGCATCACGATCCATGTACTGGCGGTTGTAATAAATATTAGTTTTTAGGTGTACTAAGTCGCTACCCGCATCGTATTCGTGTTGCAGAGTCACAGTATCACGGTTAAGCGAATGGTAGTTGTGCTCCTCATCCGCATACAGAGCACCGGCCTTCTCACCAGAAAGCTGACGTTTACCGCCATCGTTGTATCGGTTAAAAGTCAGTTTAAATTCATTAGCGTCATTCGGGATGAATACCACTTTCGCGATGCCAGACTTCAGTTCGCCTTGCTTAGATGTCACCGCTTCCTGATCTGGGATGTGCAGGTCACCATCTTCAGAGTAGTTTGCAATCCCCATGAATTGCAGCTTGTCGTTTACTTTTGCATACACAGCAACGTTGGTTGCGAAACGTTCGTAAGCCGTTTGGTAGCTAGTTTTAACTCGAGCACCAATGCTTTCACCTGGTTTAAGAAGGTCGCTTGGATCTTTTGTCTCGTAGCTGAATGAGCCGTTAATCGCACCAGAGCCAGACAGTGCAGAGTTACCGCCTAATTCAATTTCAGCACGCTTAAGCATCGCTGGGTCAATGGCCTGATCACCAGAGTGGTGGAACAGCTGACCTTCTTGACGTGCACCATCAATAGTCACCACGGCAAACTTGTCTTCCATACCACGTACATACACTTTGCGAGAGTAACGTGCGTTTCCGTCTACCGTTACGCTTGGCATAGTATTCAGAACGTCTTTAATGTCTGATGCTTGTTTCTTTTCAAGTGTGTCAGAGTTGATTTCAGTCTGAACAAGTTGATCAAGAGCTGAACCAATTACCACTACCGTTTCTTGTTCGTCGGCAGCAAGGGCTGTAAATGAAGTTAAGGCAACCGTAACGGCTACTGAAAGTGCTTTAAGTTTCATACTGTGTTTTTATGTTTTATAGATTTAAGTCAGGGACGTGAATATTACACAAGTTGAATGATAATTCTTATCATTTGCATTCTTTACTTACGTTCACTTACTTTTCATAAAATAAATTTTGCTAAGATGCCCTCGCTGTAAAACTTACTTCGTTTTGCTGCTGAATCTTTGAATAAATCCTGCTTCGTATCACCCCTGAAGATAGGTAGCCGTAAGTCTCGATCACTTACGGCTTTTTTAATATTCGAATACTGAAATAGCCGACATTTCGACGATTTTGACTTCATTAACGCGCCTAAATCCGAATATTTAACGAATTTTAGATACAAAAAATGCCCCTTAAAGGAGCATTTTTATCACTGATATATCAACGCTAATATTAGTGCGGTGAGATGTTTGAAAGCGACTGAATATGAACGGTAATCTCTTCACGGTCATGATATAAGTGCTTCGCCTGCATCTTGAACTTCACTTTGTTCTCAATCAGGAACAGTTTTAAGTTCTCAATATCTTGCAGAACTTCATCGTAACGGCCCTTCATTGGCAGTTTAAGGTTGAATAGTGCTTCTTTCGCCCAACCTTTGATGATCCACTCACCCATAAGGTGTGCAACGCGCGCTGGTTTTTCAACCATGTCACAGATGATCCAAGTGACGTTCTTACGGTCTGGTTCGAACTTAAAGCCATCCACCATGTGGTGTTTGATTTGGCCAGTTTCCATCAGGCTGTCTGCCATCATGCCGTTATCGACACAGTGAACGAACATCGAGCGCTTAACCAATTGGTAAGTCCAACCACCTGGACAGGCACCTAAATCTACACCCCACATACCCGGAGCAAGACGCTCATCCCACTCATCACGAGGGATGAACACGTGGAACGCTTCTTCTAGCTTCAATGTAGAACGGCTTGGCGCATCTGAAGGGAACTTCAAACGAGGGATGCCCATAAAGAATTGTGAGTTGTTGGTTGGGTAAGAATAACCAACAAAACAGTGACCCGGTGCGATGAAGCAAAAATGAAGCACAGGCTTCTTAGCGTTATCCTTAGCTGTCATCAGACCTTTGCCACGCATAGCTTGGCGCATTGGCACTGTAAACTTACGACAGAACTTCAGTAGCTCTTTTGCTTCGTTAGTATCTGGCGTTTCAATACGGATATCACCACAACGTGGGAAACCTTCTTTCTCAGAAAGCGCCTCAAGAATTGGAGAGATGCGGTCATCGGTTGGTAGATCTTTGATTTCAACTGCTACAGCTAGCATTTGACGAGCAAAGATCAATGATTGGAAATCGATCTCTTTGATCAACTTGTCCGCTTCACCAGCTTGGTAACATTCAAACAATACGAAACCGGTATTGTTCTTTAAGCGAGGAAAACCAAACACTTCCAGTTGTGTTGCCTTGTCTTGAATTTCGCCAGCACATTCTTTTTCAAAACCAGAGCGACAATAAAGTAGTACGTGTTTCACTGAGTTACCTCTTTTATATTCAAAGCAGCGAAGGAGAAGACTCCCCAACCAATGATAAATAGTAGACCACCAAACGGAGTTATTGGGCCAAACCATTTTATTCCTGTCAGTGCCAACGCATACAGGCTGCCACTAAAACAAAGGATGCCGATGATAAAGCAAATTGCCGCAATGAAAAAATATTTTTGTGATTTAGCGCCAAGTTTCATCTGTAGCAGAGCACCACACGCGAGTATCGCTAACGTGTGAATAAACTGATACTGAACACCCGTTTCGAATACACCTAACAGGTACTCAGGCAAAATAGCTTTTAAACCGTGTGCAGCAAACGCGCCAAGCATCACCGCAATAGCGCCAGATAGACCAGCGAAGGTAAGTAGGTACTTACTTTTCATTAAGCACCTCTTTAATAAATGCTGAGAGCTTTTCAACCGTTAATGCGATGTTCTGTTGCTCTGTATAACCAGAACTCTTGCGTGGTTTGAAGCTATGATCACCATCAGGAATAAACTCAACTCGAATAGAATCCGACAGGTCGAAATCAGCAAACTCTTCACGCTTACCAAAGGTATCGCGCTCGCCTTGAAGAATCAGACACGGCTTTTGCAAAGAAGCGAGGTGTTCACCTTTATAATTCTCTGGCTTACCCGGAGGATGAAAAGGGAAACCTAAACAAGCCATCGCTGCCACTTTATCCAACTCAGATAAGTGACTCGCCATGCGGCCTCCCATCGACTTACCACCAATCACAAGCTTGTCAGCATCGGTTTGTTCAATGATCTCTTGATAGGCTTCAAGCAGCTTAGGCGCTCTGTCAGGTGGACGACGCTTACCATCTTCGGCACGCTTAATCATATAAGGGAAATTGAAACGAACCACTCGTATCCCTTTAAAGGCTAACCCTTTGGCTACCGACTGCATGAACTCATGATCCATACCTGCGCCCGCACCGTGCGCAAAGATAAAGGTGATCGGATTATCTTCACCATCAATAATGATGTTACTCATCAAGTAAGTCCTCTTGTTCACTTTGTGCTTTAGCCAGCATCCAATCACGGAAAGTAGCGATACGGCCCATGTCAGCTTGTTTCTCATGACACACAACATAGAAAGCATTCTTACTTACTAAGACTTCATCAAACGGCGCAATCAAGCGACCCGCTTCAATTTCAGGTTGTGCGAGAACGTTGTTGCCCAATGCAATGCCTTGCCCGTGTGCGGCAGCTTGAAGCACCATGGTTGAGTGGCTGAAGATCGGTCCATGGTTTACATTAACGCCATCAATGCCGTTTTGTTTCGCAAACTGTTTCCAATCTTTACGAGAGGTGTCATGCAATAGCGTATGGCATGCTAAATCTTTTAGAGATTCTAATGGTTTTGTTCCCAATAACACAGATGGGGAACAGAGAGGAACCAAGTACTCTTGATACAATTTATCGGCTCTCAAGCCCGGCCAGCTCCCTCGACCATAGTAGATTGCGACGTCCACATCATCCGTCAACGAACCTTCATCCATATCAACGGCCTTAATTCGAACATCGATATCAGGTTCTTGTTGATTAAAGTCAGCAAGCCTTGGTACTAACCATTGAATCGCAAAGCTTGGTGGCAAGCTGATGGTTAACGCGCCCTTCTCACTTCTCTCAAGCACCTTATCAGTGGCCTCAGCCAATGATGTAAATATATCTTTGATATCTAAGAAGTAGCTTTGCCCTTCTTCAGTGAGCAACAAAGAACGGTTTCTTCGGCGAAAAAGCTTCAAAGACAGAAACTCTTCTAAAGCTTTTATCTGGTGACTAACCGCAGCTTGAGTAACAAACAACTCTTCAGCGGCACGCGTAAAACTCAAGTGTCGAGCCGCAGCTTCAAACACTCTTAGCGAGTTTAATGGGGGTAATCGACGAGACATAGTTACTCTCTAAATAAGCATTAGTTTTTTTTATCTGAAACATTATAATTTGTCCGTTGCCTAGCGGCTAGAGAAATTCTATATTTCATTCCGCAGCAGCTAGCCTGAACGGCTTGATTCTCTCTAGAATCAATTGGCTTAGCTCCTGCGATGTTGTGTTTGCAAACTCGTACTTTTCGAGTTGGGTAGAGTTCTACCAAATGTTTTGTTGCAGCTACGCGCTGAAACGAGGCATCTACTTCCTGTATTTATTTTGACCTGTCTGTCAAATTTGTTTACACCGCCTATTAGGCGGTGTTTTTTTATGCCCAAAGAAAAGTAACAACAAGTTTATCAATAGCTGTGCTAATTAATTCTTACTATTTCTTTACTCTACTCACAAAATGTAAAGCCTAATTACTTAAACAATCATGCGCATACAAAAGTAAGCATTTAATTGCACCTTTTGGTAACAACGCGAATGCTAACAGTGCAAACTAAAAATCGATTGATAACATCAGCTTGTTTGTCAACAAAAGACCATACGAGCAACACAGTGAAACAACTGTATCGATTACAGAATAACAATCAACCGATAAATAAAAAGCCGCTTACTTTTCAGTAAGCGGCTTTCTGTATCTGTTACAACCTAAGTCATGCTCTAAGCTACCTGACTATGGGCGGTAAACCTTAACATTCTTGAAGCCCTGCTCTTGCAGATAAAGCGCTTGCAGACGGCTCATAACACCACGGTCACAGTACAGTAAGTACTCTTTACCTTGGTCTAGGTCGCCAAATTGCGTTGCTAGCTTGTAGAAAGGCAGGTGTTTTACATCAACGCCATCGATTTCTAATGGGTTTTCGTCTTCTTCGTCTGGGCTGCGGATATCAAGAACGATAGCGTGCTCAGCAACAGCTTGAACCTGCTCCACTTCTGGAGCTTGCTCTTGGCTCTCTTTCTCAATGTCACGGATATCCATAACACGAGCGTTCTCAATCACTTGCTCTAGAACTTCAAAGTTAAACTTAGCTTCTTCTGCTTCAAGTTTACCTTTCTTCGCTTTCACTGTTGGCTTCTTAGAGATAACACCACAGTATTCAGGCATTACTTTCGCGAAGTCTTCAGTGCCGATCTCGCGCGCAAGGTCGATGATGTCTTCTTTATCCCAGTTGATAAGTGGACGAAGGATCAACGTGTCCGTTACGTTATCAATGTGACGCAGGTTAGTTAGCGTTTGGCTTGATACCTGACCTAGTGCCTCACCAGTAACCAATGCTTCGATCTTGAACTTGTCCGCAACCATGCCACCAGCACGCATGAACATACGCTTAAGAACCACGCCCATTTGGCCGTCTTCTACGTTCTCAAGGATTTCAGCAACAACCGGTTCGAAATCAACAGAGATGAACTTCACTTTTGCAGAAGAACCGTACTTGTTCCATAGGTAGTGAGCTACTTGCTTAACGCCAATCTCGTGCGCAGGACCGCCAAGGTTGAAGAAACAGTAATGAACTTTAGAGCCACGTTTGATGTGTAGGTAGCTTGATACGCCAGAGTCAAAACCACCAGAGATCAAGCTCAGTAGGTCTTCTTGAGTACCTAGAGGGAAACCACCAAGGCCTTTGTGACGCGCCAGAACTTGGTTCAGCTTGTCATTAGCGACTTCAACTTTAACCGTTACTTCTGGATCTTTCAGCTTAACGCGTGCCGACTCAACTGCTTGGTTCAGACCGCCACCTACGTAGCGCTCAAGCTCGATAGACGTGAACTCATGTTTACCACGACGCTTAGCACGAACAGAGAACGTTTTACCTTCAATGTCAGCACGGCTGCGCTCTAAAACTTGCTCGTAAATATCGTGCAAGTCTTTGAAGTCTGACTGTTGTACTTCTAAAGAGTGGTGAATACCAGGAGTATGAGTAAGAGCCTCCAGCACTTCTGTGTAGTACTTATCACTCTCAGACGTCACTTCGATATGGTCACGACGGTTAAATACCGCAACACCTTCACAGCGACGCTGAATAACGTTACGAATGTTGCACTCTAGAATCCTTGTGAAGCGCTTACGCACCGATTCACTTTTTACAAAAATTTCCGGATGGGGCTTAACAATAAATTTCATAGTACGTTCACAACATTAATGTTCAAAATTTTAAAAGGCTCTTCGCCAAGTAAATTGGAGAATTTACGCAGCACTTGAAGCAAGAGTAGATCATATCTAAATCTAAGGGCGCGAATTATACATGAGAAAGTGAAACAAGGAAAAGAGTGCTTGCTTTGGCACCAGTAATAAATACACACCCTATTAAAAATAGCATGCTTACTCACGATCGGCATTCTTATAGATAGATGGGTAGATAAGCCAACCACTCACCACATAAATAAAAAGCCCAACCTCATCATAAGGTTGGGCTTTCTGGTTAATTTGATAACTCAGCTTAACTTGTAGCTCGGTACTATTCAGAAATCACTGGAACTTCATCGCTGTAAAGTGGCTCACCTTGCATGATACTGATCTCGACGCGACGGTTCAGGCTACGCTGCCATTCAGTATCATTCGGCTCTACAGGCTCAGTATCCGCCATACCACGTACTCTCAAACGTTGATGAGAGAATCCGCGAACCTTTTCCATCTCTTGAGCAACAGATACCGCTCGCTGAGAGGACAGATCCCAATTCGAGCGATATAGCTCAGAATCAAGACGTTGGTTATCAGTATGCCCAGAGATTCGAACAATGCCCGGAACATCTTTCACTAATTCAGCCACCTGTCTCACCAAAGGTCGGAACTTAGGCTGCAAGAAAGCAGAGCCCGATGGGAATGCTCCCTTCTCACGAATTCGAATCACAATCTGTTGACCAAGGTTTTCTACCTCAATCGCGCCTTGGTCGATTTCTCGTTCCAACGCCTTCTTGATGCTTTCCATCAAGGTTTCCATCTCTTGCGATTGAGCTTCGGCTTGCTGTTGCTGCTGGTCGGACTCAGAGTTTTGGTTATCGTGAGTCGATACCTCTGGCGACTTGCCTCCGGTCATCTTGCCTTGGTCACGCATGGTACCACCAGCGCGCTCAGATTCACCTTCATGAAATTCCAACGTCTGCTGAGTGATATCTATCGTTTGCTGCATGATCACATCAATCGGCGTAGGCTCTGGACGACCAGGGCGAAACTCTTGCGCAATGATGCTAGTCCCTTTCGGGATATCTTTTACTTCTAAACGGTTCTGTACACCAAATGCGAACTTCATCGAGCCAGCGATCTGTTTGAACTTCAGTACATCCATCTCAGAGAATGAGAGTAGAAGTACGAAGAAACACATCAACAGTGACATCAAGTCAGCAAATGTTCCCATCCATTGAGGTAACCCCGGAGGAGGACATTTACATGGATTCTCTTCATCCATCTTCAACTCCTCTTACGCAGGTTCACCATCAATCGTACGCTTACCTTCATTCAGGTAGCTCTTCAGGTAACCATCAATAACTCGTGGGTTTTGACCATCTTGGATAGCCAGCACACCGTCCATCACCAAACGACGGTTCAGTGTCTCTTGGTCACGACGCAGCGCCAGTTTGTCTGCAATTGGGAAAAACACCATGTTCGATAGAATTGCGCCATACAAGGTGGTTAAAAGTGCAACCGCCATCGCAGGGCCGATCGCTTTAGGGTCATCCATGTTCGAAAGCATGGCAACCAGACCAACCAAGGTACCGATCATACCCATCGCAGGGGAAACATCACCAAATGCAGAGAACACCTTCGCGCCCTGCTCATGACGTTCTGTCGTTAGCGCAATGTCTTTTTGTAATGCAGCACGCACTACATCACCATCATGACCATCAACCAACAGGTCGATGCCCTTTTGCATAAAGCTGTTGCTTATTTCCATCTCTTCCAGAGCTAAGAAACCACCTTTACGTGCTGCGTCCGCCATTTCAACAATCTTAGCGATAAGGTCTTCAGGCTCATCGGCTTTAAACATAAATGCTTTGCCGGCAATTTTAGCCGCACCAAAGAACTGTCCCATGGTGAACTTCATTAGAACAACAAACGTTGAACCACCAATCACGATCAAAATGGATGTCGTGTCATAGAACATCCCGAGGCTTCCACCTAGGATCATTGCCATGATTACAAAGGCAAATCCACCAATCAAACCTATTAGGGTTGCTAAATCCACTGAGCACTCCTCATGCTTTTTTGTAGCTCTATGTCGACGATAATCCTTTTATCGGCAAGACTATAAGATCTTTTAGTAAATTCTTGGCCTAAGTATCACACTTTTGTTTTTTGTATCACAACTATTACCTGCTTCCCCGTTCTCGAACAGCCATAAACTCGAGAAAGGTAGGGTTATTAAAGGAAAGTGGCTTCAAGCCTCTTAAAAACGAACTTTCTAGCAAAATTTATTGGTTACATTTGACCATCTGAACGCCCTAGGGTAACGTTCGTTCATCTTTCCAAACGCAGATTTATTATGGCTACTAAGAAACCTGAAAATATGAGCTTTGAAGCGGCAATCGAAGAGCTCGATGGCTTGGTTGATCAACTAGAAAACGGTGATCTAGCTTTAGATGATGCGCTGAAAAAATTCGAACGAGGTATCTCCCTCGCTCGTGCAGGTCAAAGTAAACTAAACGATGCAGAACAACGTGTTAGCATCCTACTGCAAAATGACGAAAATGCAGAACTGAGTGACTTTAACCCACAACCAGAATAACGAATTGTATGAGATCCCCTATGATCGAGACTTTATTGTCTTATCAAGCACGTAATAACGAGCAACTGAACCTTTGGCTTGACCGCCTGCCACACCAAAATCAGAACCTGATCAACGCAATGCGTTATGGGTTACTTTTAGGCGGCAAACGCGCGCGTCCATTTCTTGTCTATATTACAGGGGAAATGCTCGGTTGCACCGCGGAAGAACTCGATACTCCAGCTTCTGCAGTCGAATGTATTCATGCCTATTCTCTGATTCATGATGACCTTCCAGCAATGGACGACGACGAACTGCGTCGTGGCCACCAGACTTGTCACATAAAATTCGATGAAGCGACGGCTATTTTAACCGGCGATGCACTACAAACTCTCGCATTTACTATACTTGCAGAAGGCACATTAAGTGCTAATGGTGAAAGCAACCGCGTTCGAATGATTCAACGCTTAGCTGAAGCCTCTGGAGCTCAAGGTATGTGTATCGGTCAGGCACTCGATATCGAAGCTGAAAACCGCGCAGTGACGCTTGAAGAGCTGGAAGAAGTTCACCGCAATAAAACCGGTGCTCTTATGAAGAGCGCAATCCGTTTAGGTGCGCTGGCTGCAGGTGAAAAAGCATTCGAGGTGCTGCCTCAATTAGATAAGTACGCAGATGCCATCGGATTAGCCTTCCAAGTTCAAGACGATATCTTGGATATCATTGGCGACACCGAAACTTTGGGTAAACCACAGGGCTCTGACCAAGATTTGAACAAAAGTACCTACCCTTCTTTGCTAGGTTTAGAGGGCGCTCAAGAAAAAGCGCAATCTCTGCTGCAGGAAGCGCTTCAAGCTTTGGCTGCGATCCCATACAATACCCAGTTACTCGAAGAGTTCGCCCGATACGTCATCGAGCGCAAGAACTAAGACAATAAGCGCGCATTACCTATGACTCTTGATATATCAAAGTACCCAACTCTTGCTTTGGCTGATAAGCCAGAGGATTTGCGTCTTCTCCCAAAAGAGACGCTGACACAGCTTTGTGATGAATTACGCACCTATCTTCTCAACTCAGTGAGCCAATCAAGTGGTCACTTAGCATCAGGCTTAGGTACGGTAGAGCTCACTGTCGCTCTGCACTATGTGTACAACACTCCTTTTGACCAATTGGTTTGGGATGTTGGCCACCAAGCATACCCGCACAAAATTCTTACCGGTCGCCGTGACCGCCTGTCGACTATCCGCCAAAAAGGCGGACTGCACCCATTCCCATGGCGTGAAGAGAGCGAGTACGACACTCTTTCTGTTGGTCACTCATCAACATCGATCAGTGCTGCTCTCGGCATGGCGATCAGTGCCAAGAAAGAAGGTAAGAACCGCAAAGTTGTGAGCGTGATTGGTGACGGTGCGATTACTGCTGGTATGGCATTTGAAGCCATGAACCACGCGGGTGATGTTCACAATGACATGCTGGTTATCCTAAACGATAACGAGATGTCTATCTCTGAAAACGTAGGTGCGCTTAATAACCACCTAGCTCAAGTTCTTTCTGGCAGTCTTTACACGTCTATTCGTGAGGGCGGCAAGAAAGTGCTATCTGGCGTTCCGCCGATTAAAGAGCTAGTTCGTCGTACAGAAGAACACCTGAAAGGCATGGTTGTTCCTGGCACCATGTTTGAAGAGCTCGGCTTTAACTACATCGGCCCAGTAGACGGCCACGATGTAAACGAGCTGATTAAAACGCTAAAGAACATGAGAGATCTAAAAGGTCCTCAGTTCCTGCATATCATGACTAAGAAAGGTAAAGGCTACGAGCCAGCAGAGAAAGATCCAATTGGTTACCACGGCGTACCTAAATTCGATCCTGCACACTCAAGCCTGCCTAAGAGCACTAGCTCTAAGCCAACGTTCTCTAAGATTTTTGGCGATTTCCTATGTGATATGGCAGCACAAGATCCTAAGCTGATGGCGATCACGCCAGCTATGCGTGAAGGTTCTGGCATGGTGCGTTTCTCTAAAGAATACCCAGATCAATACTTCGATGTAGCGATTGCTGAGCAGCACGCCGTGACGCTAGCAACGGGTATGGCGATTGCGGGTGATAAGCCGATTGTGGCTATCTACTCGACTTTCCTACAACGTGGCTACGATCAACTGATCCACGATGTGGCTATCATGGATCTACCGGTTATGTTCGCGATTGACCGCGCAGGTCTTGTAGGTGCCGATGGTCAGACACACCAAGGTGCGTTCGACTTAAGCTTCATGCGCTGCATTCCAAACATGGTGATCATGGCACCAAGCGACGAAAACGAATGTCGTCAAATGCTGTACACTGGCCACCAGCACAATGGACCAAGTGCAGTTCGTTATCCTCGTGGTAATGGCATGGGCACAGAAATCCAAAGTGAGTTTACTGCACTTGAGATTGGTAAAGGCCGCATCGTTCGTGAAAGCTCAAAAGCAAAAGATGGTGCTAAGGTTGCTATCCTAAGCTTTGGTACTTTCCTAGAAAACGCACTTCAAGCTGCTGATCCAATGGATGCCACCGTTGCAGACATGCGCTTTGTTAAGCCGCTAGATGAAGCTCTAATCAAACAACTTGCGGCTGACCACGATGTACTGGTAACAATCGAAGAAAATGCGATTGCCGGTGGTGCAGGTGCAGGTGTTATTGAGTTCTTGATGCAAAAGAAACTGCTAATGCCAGTACTGAACCTTGGCCTACCAGACAAGTTCATTGCTCAAGGCACTCAAGGTGAGCTGCATGAAGAGCTAGGCTTAGACGCGAAAGGTATTGAGAAGTCTATCTCTGACTACCTTGCTAAATAGCTTTCAGTAGCAAACTGCATAAGCAACAAAACAAAAAAAGGTTGGCCCTAGGGTCAACCTTTTTAGTATCCGCTAACTTATTAGCTAGCTACTGTTTAAATCAGTTGTTACAGCAAATTAGCAGCACGGCTTAAGAACAGGCGCATCGTAGTTCTCAGGTTCGTCAGAGTAGATAGCAACATTAAAGTTCTCAACTAAACCTGTTTCATCAACACACTGCTCTTGGAAGAACTGTTGAATTTCACGACGTTGGCAGTGCGCTTCAAACGCTTCGTTATCCGCCCAGATTTCGTTGAAAGCAATCGGGAAGCTCTGACCTTCCGCAAACGGGCTCTGAATGTGGCGAGTTACTGTGTATTGAATACAGCCATCTTCACGCAGAGTGTTTGGCTCTAGTGCTTTTAATACCTCAAACAGCTCATTCAGTTTGCCTTCTTTAGGCTGAAATTGAGCGATGCAGTAAACCTTCTTAGACATTGTAATTCCTTGTTTTATCTTTATTTAAACTAGCCAACCTGCGAAATGGGCCACAGCATATAGCGAAATTGCCGCCATAACACCTGCCACAATATCATCAATCATGATGCCTAAACCGCCATGAACTCGGGCATCTAACCAGCCAATCGGCCACGGTTTTACCATGTCAAAGAAGCGGAATAGAACAAAACCTGTCAGTAGCCATTTCCAATCATCGGCAGGAATGCTCAACATTGGTACTAGGCTCATGGTGATCCAAAAGCCCGCAAACTCATCCCATACGATAGAACCATGATCGTGAACACCCATATCATCAGACGTCACTTGGCAGATTTTGATACCAATAATGCAGCTTACCACGACCACCGCTACATAAGCTGGGAAAGGCAACTGAACCAATAATAGATAAAGAGGAATCGATGCAAGTGTCCCCATGGTTCCAGGAATAATAGGCGATAAGCCACTGCCAAAACCCGTCGCTAGTAAGTGCCAAGGGTTCTTAAGAGAGATTGCAGATAGTGGGTTTGTCATCAATTAACCTTAAAGTGATCGTAACCTGTTAAGCTCCAACTTAACGGTTCACCATTATTGTGTAGTTCAAAGTATTCTACAGGTCTTATTTGACCAATACAGGTGACTTTTGTTCCAGTGTGTGACAAAGCACTTTCCAATGAACCTTTATTCTCTTCCGGCACGGTAAAGCAAAGCTCATACTCCTCACCACTGGTCAGGGCATACTGCTGCGCTGTAGCGATATCTGGGGCAAACTGGAGTAATTCAGGGGAGATAGGTAAGGTACTCACGTCGATGCTTGCACCAACCTCTGAGCGCTTAAGGATGTGTTTCAAATCCGAGATGACACCATCTGAGATATCAATTGCCGATGAAGCAAGATTGACAAGCGCTTGGCCAGCTAACACTCGTGGAGAACTGATGTAGTGTCTCTCTTCAAGCTCTTTCGCATACGGCTTAGATTGGTTTGTTGTTGGATCTAATAGAACCTCTAGACCAGCCTTGCTGTCGCCCAGATTGCCTGTCACATAAATCCAGTCTCCAACCTTGGCACCGTCTCTGCGCAGGGCTTTCCCCTCTGGTACAAAGCCTTGCACTGTCAATGTCAGGCTTAGTGGCCCTTTCGTAGTATCACCACCAATTAACTGAATACCGAAGTAATCTGCCAGTTTGAAGAAAGAGTCACAGAACGGCGCTAACCACGCTTCATCCACTTCTGGCATAGTTAAGGCAAAAGAGACCCACGCCGGCGTTGCGCCCATAGCAGCCAGATCACTGATGTTTGAGGCTAATGCTTTGTGCGCGACCCAAGCCGGGTTTGCTTCTGCTAGAAAGTGAGTGCCCGCGACTAAGGTGTCTGTGCTGATCGCGATCTCAACATTACTTGGGGCCTTCACCAAAGCGCAGTCATCACCAGCGGCGAGGTGTACGTCTTTACGTTGAGGCTGTCGATTGACGAAATATTTATCGATTAGGTTGAATTCACCAGACATCACATGCCCTATCTTTGGAATTTACTTACAAAAAAGGCCAGCATGAAAGCTGACCTTTAGATTCAATATACGTAGAGATTACTTCTTACGTACGTGTGGCGCTGCTTTATCAAGCACACCATTCACAAACTTATGGCTGTCTTCTGCTGCGAATACTTTCGCTAGCTCGATAGCTTCGTTGATAACCACTTTGTATGGTACATCTTCGCGACGAGTCATCTCGTACATAGCTAAACGTAGAAGAGCAAGTTCCATTAAGTCCAAATCTTGCATCGGGCGAGATACGAATGGACGAAGCTTGCTATCAAGTTCCATGTGGCTAAGAGCAACACCAGTTAGTAGGTCGCGGAAGTATGCAACGTCTGTTTCTGGCATAGCAAGTGCAGGTTCTGCAGCATGATTTTCTTCTTCATCATACTTACCACCAGATAAGAACTGTTCTTCAACGGTAGCAATATTTTCTTTAGTAATTTGCCAAGAATAAATTGCTTGTAGAGCAAATTGACGTGCGTTACGACGTGCGGCTGGTTTCACACTGGCCCCCATTAGGAATCGATTTCAGAAAGAACGTTGATCATCTCAAGTGCGCTTAGTGCAGCTTCTGCACCTTTATTACCAGCCTTGGTTCCTGCGCGTTCAATAGCTTGATCGATCGTATCAACGGTTAGTACGCCGAATGCTACTGGAAGAGAGTATTCCAGAGACACTTGCGCCAAACCTTTATTACATTCACTACAAACATAGTCAAAATGAGGCGTACCGCCACGAATTACTGTACCAAGAGATACAATCGCGTCGAACTTACCCGTTTTTGCAACGCGCTGCGCTACAAGTGGAAGTTCTACTGCACCAGGACAACGAACAACAGTGATGTTGTCTTCGCTTACTTGTCCGTGACGTTTTAAAGTATCGATTGCACCAGAAAGTAAACTTTCGTTAATAAAACTGTTGAAACGAGCAATAACGATAGCAATTTTTGCATTTGGCGCTGGGAAGCCACCCTCGATCACTTTCATAAGCCTTCCTTTAACTATTTTCATCAAGTGAGAATCGCCGGATTCTAGCATAAAACTGTGAGCAATATCTAATGCTAATTTAGAAGAACAGACACCGGAGATGTAAAGATGATAACCAAGCCTCGCTCCCAACCATTTGGGAACAGCAAGTCGCTAAGCGCCAACGTTTGACACGACAAAAGTCAGGCTCAGCGACTTGGCTCTTTTGGTCCTATTTCGAACCAAAAGAGCCACTCAAATCATCATAAATTTATGTTGTTATTAAACTAGTATGTAAGTAGTTACTCACAAACGTATTCAACAACGTTTAGACCAAAACCACCAAGAGCGTGGTAACGCTTAGTGCTTGAAGACAATAGACGCATATCATGAACGCCTAGGTCTTGTAGAATTTGAGAACCGACACCAACGCGACGAGAAGTGCCTTGCTTCTTAGCCATAGTTGGTTGCTCATTCTTATCTTGAGCTTCGAATGTCTTCACTTTGTGAATCAAAGAATCAGACGACTCTTCGTTGCCCAGAATAACCAAAACACCACCTTCGTCGCCAATGCGCTTCATCGCCTTATCTAGCGACCAGCTACGCTCAGTACCACGATCAGAATGAAGCAGATCGGTGAAGGTATCATGTAGGTGAACACGAACCAGTGGTGCTTCACCCGTTAGGTTACCTTTTTGCATTGCGTAGTGGATTTGGTTGTCGATAGTGTCACGGTAAGTCACGAGCTCAAAGTCACCGAACTCAGTCGGTAGATGACACTGTGCAACACGTTCGATCGTGGTTTCTGTGTTGTTACGGTATTCGATTAAGTCAGCAATCGTGCCTAGCTTGATGTCGTGCTTTTCAGCAAACACTTCAAGATCTGGGCGACGAGCCATGGTGCCGTCATCATTTAGGATCTCAACGATAACCGACGCAGGCTCACAACCCGCTAAACGTGCTAAATCACAACCCGCTTCAGTGTGACCTGCACGAGTTAGAACACCACCTTCTTGGGCTGTTAGCGGGAAGATGTGACCAGGTTGAACAAGGTCAGCTGCTTTTGCATCTTTCGCAACAGCTGCTTGAACCGTCACAGCGCGGTCAGACGCAGAAATACCCGTAGTTACACCCTCAGCAGCTTCAATCGAAACAGTAAAGTTCGTGGTGTACTGTGCGTTGTTGTCTTGAACCATAGGCGCAAGCCCCATGCGGCTTGAACGCTCTTTAGTCAAGGTTAGGCAGATTAAACCACGGCCGTACATCGCCATGAAGTTAATCGCTTCTGGCGTCACATGTTCTGCTGCCATGATCAGATCGCCTTCATTTTCGCGATCTTCATCATCCATCAGGATAACCATTTTTCCTAGGCGAATGTCTTCAATAATTTCTTGAGGAGTACTAATTGGCATTGTTCTATATCCTTTGAAATGGTTCTGCTTCCTAGAACCGACACTATTTAAACCTGATGATATTGCTTCGCTCTACAAAGTGACACTCAGCGCACTTCATATCAGCGATTAGGCAAAACCATTCTGTTGTAAGAATTCCATCGTCAATCGAGATTCAGGTTCAGACTCTTGTTGCTGACCTTGCAGTAGGCGCTCCATGTAGCGCGCTAACACATCCACTTCTAGATTCACTTTACGACCAACATGGAATTGATCGATGGTGGTTTCTGAGGAGGTATGAGGAACAATCGTCAGCTTAAATGCATTCTTACGTAAATCGTTCACAGTAAGACTAATGCCATCGACGGTAATCGAGCCTTTTTGAGCAACGTACTTTGAGATTTCAGCGGGCATTTCGACCCAGAACTCAATCGCACGGCCTACTTGGTTGCGCTCAACAATCTCGCCTACACCATCTACGTGACCCGATACGATATGACCACCAAAACGTGTCGTCGGTAGCATCGCTTTTTCTAGGTTCACTTTGTCACCCGCTTGGTAATCAACAAAACCGGTTTTCTTCAGGGTCTCAAGTGACAAGTCTGCACTGTAGCTGTGGTCGTTAAATTCGACGACCGTCAAACACACACCATTGGTAGCAATACTATCACCTAACTGAACGTCGGCCATATCAAGCTTACCTACGTTAACCGTTACGGTAATGTCTTCTCCGCGGGGAGTAATTGCACTCAATGTACCTACGGCTTCTACAATTCCTGTAAACATTTTAAAACTCTTTTTGTTGTCAACGACATCTATCTAGGGCGCGGATTTATTTCCACTATCGTTTCGTTACTGTCGGTTTAGTAATACGGGCTTCGCTACGATGCGAATATCCACACCAACTTGTCGAACATCTTTAATTTCTAGGTCAATAACATCAGACATCGAAGTGAGCCCTAACGCGCCCATCAAACCTCTTCCGTCACTGCCCATAAGTTTAGGAGCTAAATAAAGGATTAGCTCATCCACCAACTGTGCTTCAATCAAGCTTTTTGCCAATGTTGCCCCCGCTTCGACCCAAATATGGTCGATATGATTGGCAGGTAATTGGTGCATCAGATCGTGTAAATCTAGCTGACCTGCATCAGTAGTATCGACCTCAATATCAGCAGACGACTCTGCGACTCTTAATACGGGTGTTGGCGATTGATATAACTTGAGCTCAGGGCGCAGTTGGTTTTGACGATCAAGAATCACACGAACAGGCTGACGCACGTCAGCTTCAGCATAATGAGCTTGTGCGCTACTTGGTAATTCAGCCCAGCGAACATTCAGTGAAGCGTTATCATCAATCACCGTTTGGCTGGTTGATAACACTGCACCCGCCTTTGCTCGATAATTTTGAACATCACGACGCGCTGCTGGCGATGTGATCCACTGGCTTTGACCATTTGCTAGTGCCGTTTGTCCATCGAGGCTGGCTGCCATCTTAAGCTGAACAAAAGGCATGCCTGTTTGCATGCGCTTAATAAATGCTGGGTTCAAGTCTAAAGCATCTTGTTCCAGTAAACCGATTTCAACCTCGATACCTGCATCACGCAACATTTTGATGCCACGGCCAGCGACTTTCGGGTTTGGATCCTGCATCGCGCAAATGACTTTCGCCACTTGAGCCTTAATCAAGCCCTCGGCACACGGTGGTGTACGACCATAATGAGAACAAGGTTCCAGTGTGACATAAGCCGTCGCACCTTTTGCCTTATCACCCGCCATTCGCATGGCATGCACTTCGGCGTGAGGTTCACCCGCTTTGGCGTGAAAGCCTTCACCAACAATTTGTCCATCGGTTTGTACAATCACACAACCGACATTTGGGTTTGGCGCAGTAGTGTAAATGCCGCGTTTCGCTAAATGGATAGCACGCGACATCATTTGAAAATCTAGGGGAGAGAAGTTAGACATGACTGAGGAATTAATCCTCTAATTTAGCGATTTCTTCGCCAAACTCTCGAATGTCTTCAAAGCTGCGGTAAACAGAAGCAAAACGGATGTACGCGACTTTGTCTAACTCTTTTAATTGGCTCATGACTAGGTTACCAATCATTTCGCTTGGAACTTCACGCTCACCTGTTGCACGGAGTTGTGACTTAATATTACTGATAGCAAGTTCGATCGCATCAGCACTCACAGGGCGTTTTTCCAGAGCACGTTGCACACCACCAACCATCTTATCTTCGTTAAACGGTTCGCGGTTACCATTCGACTTAATGACTTTCGGCATCACAAGTTCTGCCGATTCGAACGTAGTGAAACGCTCGCTACATGCAAGGCATTGACGGCGACGACGAACCTGATGGCCATCAGCAACCAGTCTTGAATCGATTACTTTAGTGTCGTTCTCTGAACAAAAAGGACAATGCATATCACCTCCAAATAATTGAATATCAGTGTAACGGAATTGCCAAACGTTAGGAAAGAAAAAGGGCCAATTAAGGCCCTTTTGTGTGCTGATTCATTGATTATTGCTACGCGATAGCAATTTTTAAATGAGCTGCAGAGTAAAGTTAACGAAAAGCATTAACCGCGAACAAGATAATTCGCTTTACCCACCCATTTGTAGCTGGTCAGCTCTTCTAAGCCCATAGGGCCACGAGCGTGCAATTTCTGAGTAGAGACTGCTACTTCTGCGCCTAAACCAAACTGTGCACCATCAGTAAAGCGAGTTGATGCATTCACGTACACGGCTGCTGAGCCTACAGAGTTAATGAAACGCTCAGAGCTCTCCAAACTATTAGTCATGATCGCATCTGAATGGCTCGCGTTATGTACGCGCATGTGGTCAATCGCTTCTGCAACATCTGCAACCACTTTTACGCCAAGTGTGTAGCTTAGCCATTCGGTGTCAAAGTCATCTTCACCTGCATCACGCACGTCAGCGAAATCAGCAAGCAGTGCCTTCGCACTTGAGTCTGCTACTAATGTCACTTTATCCGCTAGACGTGTTTTAAGCTTGCCAAGGAACTCCTCAGCTACCGCTTCATGAACAAGCAAAGTATCTAATGAGTTACATGCTGATGGACGTTGTACTTTTGAGTTTTCAACCACATCGACAGACTTCTCAAGATCCGCGCTCTCATCAACGAAAATATGGCTGATACCAAAACCACCGATGATAACCGGAATAGTGCTGTTCTCTTTACACATCTTATGTAAACCAGCGCCACCACGAGGGATGATCATATCTACGTAGTCATCTAGCTTAAGCAGCTGAGAAACAAGCTCACGATCTGGCTTTTCAATGTATTGAACAGAAGCAGCAGGAAGCTCCGCTTTCTCTAGTGCAGACTGGATAACTTTTACCAGTTCCATGTTCGAGAAGAAGGTCTCTTTACCACCACGCAAGATGCTTGCGTTACCTGTTTTCAGACACAGTGCCGCAATATCAATCGTTACGTTCGGGCGAGCTTCATAGATAACACCAACAACACCAAGAGGTACACGACGACGAGACAGTGACATACCGTTTTCCAGTACCTTGCTGTCGATTTCGCTGCCCACAGGATCGTTCAGGCTAATCACGTTACGAACGTCGTTAGCGATGCCAGTTAAGCGTTCTTCATTCAGAAGTAGACGGTCAAGCAGTGCTTCCGTTAGACCCGCTTCGCGGCCCAGTTCGATGTCTTTCGCGTTCGCTTCTAAGATAGCGGAAGCATTTGCTTCTAACTCATCAGCGATGATCGCCAATGCCTTGTTCTTTTGCGCCGTTGATGCGGTCGCTAGGTGAAAAGCAGCTTCTTTTGCTGCGATACCCATGTTAGTTAAATCCACGTTTAACTCTCCCTAAATTCTGTCTGTCTTTGGATGAAAGAAGCGATGCGTACTACCTACATCTAGTGCAAAAGCCAGATGCGCCGTTCATCGCCTCGTCATCTCGAACTATTCTTGGATGACTACAAGGTCATCACGGTGAATGACTTCTGACCCGTAATCGTAACCAAGGATGTCGCCAATATCTTTACTGTGCTTGCCTGCTATTTTTGCCAGGTCTTGGCTTGAGTAGCTAGCGATACCACGCGCGACTACTTTGCCTTTGCTGTCTGTGACTTGGGTGACTTCACCACGAGAGAACTCGCCTTTAACTCGAACCACCCCTTTTGCCAACAAGCTACTGCCTTTGGTGTTAACGGCATTCACCGCACCATCGTCAACCACGATGTCACCAGCAGAAGCTGGGCCAGCTAAAATCCAACGCTTACGGTTTTCAAGCGCCTCAGCTAACGGCAAGAAACGTGTGCCTTGCGGATTGTCACTCAAAGAGTCAAAAACCACATTTTCAGCACTGCCTGCTGCAATGATAACTTCAATACCAGCACGACGAGCAATGTCCGCCGCCTGCAGTTTTGTCGCCATACCACCGGTACCTAAAGTCGTGCCACTACCGCCTGCAATCTTACGCAGCGTGTCATCAATGGTTTTGACTTCTTTGATGAGCTCTGCATTTGGATCTTTGCGAGGGTCTGCAGTAAATAGACCTTTTTGGTCTGTCAGTAGCAAAAGCTTATCAGCGCCACATAAAATACCAACCAGTGCCGACAAGTTATCGTTGTCGCCCACTTTGATTTCGTTGGTCGCGACCGCGTCGTTTTCATTCACGACAGGAATAATATCGTGCTCAACGAGTGCGTTGATCGTGTCACGAGCATTCAGAAAGCGCTCACGGTCATCAAGATCAGCACGAGTCAGTAGCATCTGGCCAATCTTAAGGCCATAGATAGCGAATAAAGACTCCCAAACTTGAATCAACTGACTTTGCCCAACTGCAGCAAGCAACTGTTTGCTCGCCATTGAGTTGGGAAGTGCGGGGTAACCAAGGTGCTCACGTCCTGCTGCAATTGCGCCAGACGAAACCATAACCACAGAGTGGCCTTGTTTTTTTAATTCAGCACATTGACGAACCAGCTCAACCATATGAGCACGGTCTAATGCCAATGTTCCACCAGTTAAGACACTGGTACCCAGTTTAACAACGACAGTTTTACGCTGCGCTGTTGTCCCGCTTTGATGATTTGTTGTCATGAAGTCTTTTATGGATAAAACAAATAAGAGGTGATGTTTTAGCAATCAACAGGGGAATTCACAAGCAGAAAAGGTGCGAAATCGCACCTTTTTACTTTATATAGAAGAGTAACCTTTAAAATCAGACGAATTCGACAGACTCTTCGTCTAATTGGATGCTGATTTCAAACTTACTTTGAAGTTCATCAACCAGTTTTTGGTGGAAGGCTTCTTGAGTTCTAGTGACCTCAGCAACCGCCTTTTTAGGCAGAGGTAGTGAATCCCACTGGCCTTCAATGTTGTATTTACCAATGTTGTACTTCGCCGAATACCCCTCTTCCGACTTGTCCAACTCCATCCACCAGCCCCAGAACTCACGCTCTTCTGGTGATTTTTTATCGTTAACACACACTGATAAGCAATCAAAAATATAGTGGCCCTCTTCTGATTGCGGCTCTCTCAAATAAGGACCGATAGCCTTTAAAACGTTTAACAAGCGATAATGTGTTGGTTCTTGTGTCACTTCTGACATATTGAATCTCCGTTTTCAATGTTAAGAATGACGTTACTCAGACTGCAATACGTTGAAACCACGCAGTTGGATTTATAAATTTTCTCTGAGTATCAGGTACTTAATCTGTACACTTTTCATGCTTAACTAATTTAGGAGAAATGTCATCTAAATAATTCATCCTCAAGCCACTTTATCGCTAATTCGAGGGATTGCTCATAACCTTGTGTAATTGATTTAGATTTGATTTTCTTTGCCTTGCCGTAATCACTGTAAATAGCAACCAGTTGATTATCCATTGGCGGTGACACAGGATCGCCTTCTAAGGCTAACGCTAAGATAGGAACACTGGTTTTGCTGTTCGACAACAGGCCTTGCACCTTCAAAGACCACGCCATCAACTGACCAGAAAGACTATTGATATCAACCGCGCCTTTACCTAAACGAGAAGCCAGTACGTCTAAATGCATCTTCGGCATTTGCTTCAGTTTATCGGCATGCACAAAGATATCGTGGATTGGCGCGCCAAGAGAGATACACGCTTTGATCTTCTGTTGTTCGATAAATGACAGCCTCACCATCGCATTGCCGCCAAAACGGAAACCAAACAAACCCACTTTATGGTGATCAACCCATGGGATATTTGGCAGCTCATTCAATACCGCCTGATGTAGGCACGAAGAATCTTCAGTTAATGGCCAGTGAGAGCTGTGCCCTATCGATGGCATATCGACGGTAAGCATCGCAATGTTCTTTGGCGCCAGATAATCCCTAAACAAACGCCACATGTCCGTTTGTAAGCTATCTAAACCAGCACTCACGATTACAACAGGTTGAGGCTTGTCGGTTTTCGCTAGGTGTAGGTTGGCTTTGATTTTTTTGTTCTGGTAAGGCACCTCAATCTGCTTAACAATCAGCTTAGTGTGCTTAATCGCTTCAGAATAGGCTGCGTTTGCTAACACTTGGGCCTGAGCTGCCAAGTTGTCATTTTTTAGATGCGGGTAACCTGCAATACTGAAACATAAAGAGGCCGAGAACAGCTCTTCAGCCACCTCTTCACCGCTTTTTTCATTGGAGCGGTTCTGATGCAACATACCCAACTTGGTCCACTCATAAGCCCAGTTACCACTGCGGTATCCCATCACGGTGTCTAACCACTCATCGGTAGTACGAGAGTTGTCTGACGACGCGATTCGAGCCAGTACAGCTTCTTGTTCAATAGGGTTCACGCCTTGCCATACCCACTGAAGACGTCTTAGGTTTCGGTACCATGATGAGTTTTGCTGTTCACGCTTCTCATCCAATAACGCTTCAGAGCTTGGCATGTATTGTGTCAGCATTGAGGTCTCTTTGGCCTGCTTGTGTTTTACAAACAAGGTTTCCGAAAGGTTCGAGCTCGTTTCTTCTGGTTCAGACATTGGGATACTTAATAAGAAATGATTTTCACTAATAATATAAAAAAAAATGACCCTATAAAGGGTCATTTCTCAAAAAACTAAGTTTACGCTTATTTTGACTTGCGATTTACTGGCTCAACGTAGCTTAGGCTAGTATCCCAAGGTTGCTCAATCCATGTGTCTTGAGCGATATCAACAATGTACTCGTCTAGTAGGTGTGCACCAGAAGGCTTAGCACATACAGCGATCAGTTTAGCTTTAGGGTACATTTCGCGAAGCTTACGTGCAGTGTCACCACTATCAACAAGATCTTCAACGATTAGGAAACCTTCGCCGTCACCTTCAGGTGCTTTAACGACAGTCATATCACGTTGGTGATCGTGGTCGTAGCTAGAAATACAAATCGTATCTACGTGACGAATACCCAGTTCACGAGCCAAGATTGCACCAGGAACCAAACCACCACGGCTTACAGCCCAGATACCTTTCCACTGCTCTGCTGGCATTTGCTTTTCTGCTAGTTGACGGCAGTAAGTCTGCATGTTGTCCCAAGTGATAACGAATTTGTTGCTCATAGTATAAAACCTAATAATTTTTCATGTTATTAGAGGCTATGCCAAACATAGCCTCTTCAGCGTTTAAGCAGAAATCTAGACGATTAAGCGAAAATGTATTTAAGAATAAAGATTACCGACATGATCCACACAGCAGGTGAAACGTCGCGACCTTGACCACTTAGCAGCTTAATTGCAGCGTAAGCGATGAAACCTAGTGAGATACCCTCAGCAATAGAGTACGTCAGCGGCATAAGTAGACATGTTACCACGACTGGTGCTGCTTCCGTAAGATCACGCCAATCAATGCCAACTAGGCCAGACATCATCAGAATTGCTACATAGAAAAGCGCGCCTGATGTTGCGTACGCCGGAATCATACCTGCAAGTGGTGAGAAGAAAAGAGCAAGAAGGAAAAGTACGCCCACGACAACAGCCGTTAGACCAGTACGACCACCTTCAGCAACACCAGAAACACTCTCTACATATGAAGTCGTGTTCGATGTACCTAGAAGAGCACCGATAGACGTTGCTGTTGAGTCAGCAAGCAGTGCTTTGTTCAGGCGAGGTAGTTTGCCATCTTCTTTAATTAGGTTCGCTTTTGTAGCAACACCCACTAGCGTACCCGCTGTATCGAATAAGTCGACGAATAGGAAAGCAAATACAACAGAGATCATACCGATTTCAAATACTGCAGAGAAATCAAGCTGCATGAAAGTCGGAGCAAGGCTTGGTGGTGTAGACATGATACCGCCGTACTGAACGTCACCAATGATAATGCCAAGAGCTGTAATAGCGAGAATTGCAATCATTACTGCGCCTTTCACACCGCGGTGTACAAGGGCAATAGTAAGGAAGAAACCAAGAGCACCAAGGATAGGAGCAATAGCAGTAATGTCGCCAAGTGATACTTTAGTTGCAGGGTTAGAAACCACGATGCCAGCATTGCTAAGTGCGATAAACGCTAGGAAAAGACCGATACCCGCAGAGATACCTACACGCAAAGACATAGGAATCGAGTTGATAATCCATTCACGGATCTTAAAGATGCTCAAGAAGATGAAGATCACACCCGAAACAAACACTGCCGCTAGAGCAACTTGCCAGGTGTAACCCATGCCCATCACAACCGCGTAGGTAAAGAAGGCATTCAACCCCATACCAGGAGCTTGAGCAATTGGGTAGTTAGCAACAAAGCCCATGATGAAACAGCCAATAGCAGCCGCTAAACAGGTTGCTACAAATACAGCGCCGTGGTCCATACCAGCATCAGCTAGGATCATTGGGTTTACAAAAATGATGTAAGCCATTGTTAGGAAGGTTGTTAGACCTGCGATGATTTCAGTGCGCACATTGGTGCCGTTTTCACTGAGTTTGAATAGCTTTTCGAACATTATCGAATCCTATAAGGGTAAAAAGTAAACGGTTGCGTAATCGATTGGCTGTGGATTATAAAGTTATCAAATAACAAATTCCAGATAGAATTAAGGCTCTAAATAATATTTATCAGAATGACGTATGAAACCAAGCGATTAAAAATTACATCTAAAAAGAAAAATACACATTAAAAACAATAGACTAAAAACAATTTAATGGTCGTATTTATTTGATTACTTTTTCAACCATCAGTTATTTTCATTAAGAATCTGGCGCTAAATTTGCCAATTCAAACCCACAAGAGTTGTCCGATTTTCAACAGGATTGGTAATAAGGCTCAAATTGACATTTTGCTGTTTAAAAAACAACCGAGCATAGTCGTTGATAGATGACGAATCAAAGCTGAGGATAAAAGTAGCAGGCAAAAAAAACGCCACTCAAAACTGAGTGGCGGTAGAATCTGTCAACCAAAAGGGTTGTAAGAGAATTCCAATATATAGGGGGGAACAAAACTGTTCGAGTTACATGCTTATGGTATTAGTAACCAAAGCTTGTAGGGTATGCAAAGTTGCTAGTGTAAACAGAGTTGTTAAGCCAGAACATTGCAGATGGTAAACCTTTCATAACTATCACCTTAATAAATCAATAAAAAACGAATTTGATTTCTCGGTTCCTTGGAGGCGATAAACGGACTCATCCTTTGAGCATTTACTCTTCACTTCAGAAGTTGGTTACAAATATACCTTAAAGAAAAAAGATTACAAGAATTTTTTGCTTCAGATCACACTTTTGACCATCGCGGGTTATTTTCAAACTTAATCTCGTAATAAAATTACAAAACAGACTTAAACAAACGTTTGCTTGCATCTTTTATAAGCATCAGAGCACTTATACAAGATCAAATGAACAAGATGGCGTTCAAAATTTGAAGCATTTCAGGTTTAGAAGCGCTACTCGTCAAAACACTCTAATGGTATGCTGTCGGCATCAAAACAGACCTATATTTTAGGTTTTTGCTCTATGTTTATACCCATAGAAAGCCTAAATATATGGTTATCAAATAAAAAAGGAGTCATCCGTGTCTGAATTCCATTCTGAGATCAGTAAATTATCCCCTGCCCCTATTTGGCAGTTCTTCGATAAGATTTGCTCAATCCCACACCCTTCTAAGCATGAAGAAGAGCTTGCTCAATACATTATTGCTTGGGCAACAGAGCAAGGGCTAGATGTACGCCGTGACCCAACGGGCAACGTATTCATCAAAAAGCCTGCGACGCCGGGCATGGAAAACAAAAAAGGTGTTGTGCTACAAGCTCAC
Organism: Vibrio sp. Isolate22; assembly: GCF_022398115.1. NCBI lineage: Bacteria > Pseudomonadati > Pseudomonadota > Gammaproteobacteria > Vibrionales > Vibrionaceae > Vibrio > Vibrio sp. Isolate22. Next base: position 186,842 of record NZ_JAKEUW010000003.1, read on the forward strand.
ATCGATATGGTTCCACAAAAGAACGAAGATACGGTTCATGACTTCACTAAAGACCCAATCCAACCGTACATCGACGGTGAGTGGGTTACTGCAAAAGGCACAACGCTTGGCGCAGATAATGGCATGGGTATGGCATCATGCTTAGCGGTTCTTGCATCAAACGAAATCAAGCACGGCCCAATCGAAGTTCTACTAACTGTAGACGAAGAAGCAGGTATGACAGGTGCATTCGGTCTTGAAGCGGGTTGGTTAGAAGGCGACATCCTTCTTAACACCGATTCAGAGCAAGAAGGCGAAGTGTACATGGGTTGTGCTGGCGGTATCGACGGCGCAATGACATTTGATGTTGCTCGTACTGCAATCCCAGCAGATTTCGTGACTCGCAAGCTTACGCTTAAAGGTCTAAAAGGCGGTCACTCAGGTTGTGACATCCACACTGGTCGCGCGAACGCGAATAAACTACTTGCTCGCTTCCTGGCTGGTCACGCAAAAGAGCTAGACCTACGCATCGTAGAATTCAAAGGTGGTAGCCTACGTAACGCGATTCCTCGTGAAGGTTTCGTTACTGTTGCTGTTCCAGCGGCAAACCAAGAGAAACTGGCTTCGCTATACAACTACTACACGGAGCTTCTTTCAACAGAGCTAGGTAAAGTAGAAGACAGCATTGTGACTTTCAACGAAGAAGCTTCAGTTGAAATGGGCGCACTTGCAGCTGCTGACCAAGCTCGCTTCATCGCAGCACTTAACGCGGCGCCAAACGGTGTGATTCGTATGAGTGATGAGATTGAAGGTGTTGTTGAGACATCTCTAAACGTGGGTGTTATCACAACTGAAGAGAACTCAATTACAGTACTTTGCCTAATCCGCTCTCTGATCGACTCTGGCCGTAGCCAAGTTGAAAGCATGCTTCACTCTGTAGCAGAGCTTGCTGGTGCGAGCATCGAATTCTCTGGCGCTTACCCAGGTTGGAAGCCAGACGCAGATTCAGAAATCATGCACATCTTCCGCGACATGTACGAAGGTATCTACGGTCACAAGCCAAACATCATGGTTATCCATGCTGGTCTTGAGTGTGGTCTATTCAAAGAACCTTACCCGAACATGGATATGGTTTCTTTCGGCCCGACTATCAAGTTCCCTCACTCTCCAGATGAGAAAGTGAAGATTGATACGGTTGAGCTATTCTGGAACCAAATGGTTGCTCTGCTAGAAGCAATCCCAGAAAAAGCATAATTTGAACCATTATGTTTTCGATAGATAGGATTTCGCGGTAAATACTACTCATCGACACAAAATAAAACAGGTACTCATTGAGTACCTGTTTTTGTATCTAAGCTTTGCGAACAGCTAAGACATTAAGCGCGTGAAGCTGCGTAGCTCTCTAGCTCATCAATTGAAGTTTGTGCAACCACTTCGCCATCGATGAAGTACGTCACCATCTCGCCATCACGAACACCGATTAGTGTCGCTCGCTCACCAGATTGGTAAGTGATGTCCATTTGGATAGTGTTTTCATCAATCTGCTGCATCTGACCTTTTTCGATCATATTTACATTAGTGATTGGGCCTACAGGCGCTTCCGTTAGAGACGGATCTAGCTGATGGTTAATATCAATGTAAGTATCAACCTTAGTATCAAAGATATGCGGTGCACCCGTTAGTGGGTTGCTACCTGTCCAGAATTCTAGAGAGTTAAATACTAGGTAATCCGCTGCAACCGTCAGACCGTAAGCCGGTGCCAACAGTAAGTTTAAGCCGCCACGTGCGTAACGGTTATCAACGGCTTTAAGGTTGAACTTCATTAGGTAACCGGTTACTGCATTGCTACCAACACAGCCAGATAAAGCAACAGATACCACTGCAAGTGCTACAACTTTTGAAATTGTTTTTTTCATTTTCGTCTCGATATTTGAAATTGGCCGCCAGAAAATGGCGATGGATAATATCAAGTGCCAAAAACACAATTATCAGAGTTAAATCAATAAATTGTCAGAAACCTTACAAATAAAAGGTGCATTCCAAACAGGCCGCCATCCATGGAATACCGTTCCCGATACGCCTCCACAAAAAAGTTTTGTCGTTACCGTAAACCGATTGATTCGTACTAAAAATCAACGATTGCTACATTCCGTGTTAACGAATTATCACCATGTTGAGAACAACCTAAATGGCAAGACTAAAACCTAATCAACCATTCGAATTACTTGGTTCTACTGTTCAGCCAGGACAGCGAATGGAGATTGAACTGCAAGCAGCTCAGCTTTACACGCACTCTCCACTTTCGATCCCGATTGAAGTCATTCACGGTCGCCAAGCAGGTCCAACACTGATGGTAAACGCTGCGATTCACGGTGATGAGTTAAATGGTGTTGAGATTGCACGCCAGCTCACCAATGCGATTGATCCTAAGAAATTGAAAGGGACATTGATTGTCGTGCCGATCGTTAACGTATTCGGCTTCATTCATAAGTCTCGTTACCTACCAGACCGTCGCGACCTAAACCGTTGTTTCCCTGGTAGTGAGAAAGGATCGCTAACATCGCGTATCGCTTACACTTTCTTCGAGAACGTGGCTAAGCACTGTGATTTCATTCTGGATCTACACACGGGTGCGATTCACCGTACGAACTTGCCACAAATTCGTGCGAACCTTTCGAACCCAGAGACCATGCGTATCGCAAAAGCGTTCGCGACACCGGTGATCATCGACTCACCACTGCGTGATGGTTCACTGCGAAGCGAAGCGGAAAAGTTAGGTATTCCAGTACTGACATACGAAGGTGGTGAGGCGCTACGCTTTGATCACCTAGCGATTCGAGCAGGCTACCTTGGCATTCACCAAGTAATGAAAGAAATCGGCATGCTGCGCCCGAACCGTAAGAAGCTGCCAGAACCAGTATTAAGCAAATCCACTAGCTGGATTCGAGCAGAGTCAGACGGTATCTTGCGTAACATGGTAAGACTGGGTGAACAAGTTGAAGCAGGACAAACGCTTGCTTACATCAGTTCTCCATTAGGTCACCAAGAGAGCCAAGTTATCACGACTAAAGGCGGTATCGTGATTGGCCAACAAACTCTACCTTTGGTGAACGAAGGTGATGCTGTGTTCCACATCGCTTACTTCAAGCAAGACGATGAAGAAGTAGGACAAACCGTAGAAAGCTACATTGAAGAAGTAGCAGAAGACGATTGGTTAACTACGCTAAACAACTGATTAAGGCTTGAGAGAGCGATGTAAAAAGCAAGAAGCCAAAACCGTCGCTCTTAAGCAAATAGCAACGAACTCCACAAACGAAAAAGCCCCAATATAGGTGACTATATTGGGGCTTTTTTATAACTCCCTTATCTTAAAATTAAGAGACCTATAAATTAATCGTGCACCGAATTACTCAGCGTCTTCTTGCTCTTCTGCACGAGCTTTAGCGCGTGCTTCACGTGCTTGCTCAGCTTTAAGCTCTTTAGCGTGACGTAGTTCATCGCGCTCTTTACGTTGTTCCGCTTTACGCTCGTTACGTTCAGCTTGGTTTGCGATGAAAGATGCTAGCTCTTTCTCAGCCCACTCTTTTGCAAGCGCTTCTGTTTCGAAACCAGACTCACGCTTAGATACTGTTGTGCTGCGAGACGTTACTTGACGAGTAATCTCTGCACACCAGCCGTTGCGTTTTTCTGTAAGGCGGATATCAAATTTTTTGTTCTTAGACATGTTCTATTTTTTCCTAAGGGAGATCATTAAGGGATCGGTCAACTTTGATAACTCCATCTAAGTGAGCACCTTTTAACACCATCCCTTGGTAAGCGCGGTATTAGAGCACAAATCAACGAATATTGCTGCAAATATTTGCAGCGGATCACACTCTAGTGCTGCAAATCGTTTGCGGCTCATTTTTAAGCACTCAACAGCCTCTAATCCCTCACAATTTCAGCCTCATTTCATCGACAACCATGAAATGAACTATGCTCAAACAGAGATAAATGAGTCGTCTAACCCGTTAGCTTGGTAGGCGTTAATTATCTCCCCCTACTCCGCCCATAATTAAAATAGCTAAGGAGTTGCTATGGATAGCTTCATCAAAAATTTACCGAAGGTTGAGCTGCACTTACACATTGAGGGCACACTGGAGCCCGAACTGATGTTCGAACTGGCCAAGCGCAATTACGTATCGATTCCCTTTGAGAACCCAGAGCAAGTGCGAGATGCCTATCAATTCCATAACCTACAGTCTTTTCTCGACATCTATTATCAAGGCGCCAATGCACTGATTCATGAACAAGACTTTTACGACCTCACTTGGGCCTACCTATTAAAGTGCCAACAAGACAATGTGGTTCACACTGAGATTTTCTTTGACCCGCAAACCCACACTGAGCGTGGTATCGCCTTCGACACTATTATCACTGGCATCACTCGTGCACTCGACCAAGCAACTCATGAACTTGGGATAAGTAGCCAACTGATCATGTGCTTTCTACGCCACCTTGATGAAGAAAGCGCGTTCGAGACGCTCAAACAGGCTCTGCCTTACAAAGATAAAATCATTGCGGTTGGTTTAGATTCATCGGAACAAGGGAACCCACCCGAGAAGTTTAAACATGTATTCCAAGAAGCGCTCAACCAAGGCTTTCTGACTGTCGCACACGCCGGAGAAGAAGGCCCAGCGCAAAACATTATCGATGCATTGGATTTGCTAGGTATCACCCGAATCGACCATGGGGTTCGCTGTATCGATGACGCAGAACTCCTAGAAAAGTTGGCAGCAAAACGTATTCCGCTGACGGTTTGTCCGCTATCGAATACCAAACTAAAAGTCTTCGATACTATGGAGCAGCACAACATTGTCGAACTACTGAGAAAAGGGCTTTGTGTCACCATCAATTCCGATGACCCGGCTTACTTTGGTGGCTACATGAATGACAATTTCCTCGCGGTTGCCAATGCCCACCCAGTCACCCATCAAGAATTAGCCCAGTTCAGTATTAATGCCGTGGAAGCGAGTTTCATCTCCCCTCACGCCAAAGAGGACCTGATTACGCAGGTACGTCAATACTTGATAGCGAACAGTCAATAAGTTGATAAGCGTTAATTTCAATCAAAAAAGGGAAGCTCAATGCTTCCCTTTATAATCAAGATACTGAAATCAATTTACCCTGGATGACCATCCACTCTTGGCGTAAGTAACATCATTCCGAATTTCCAGACAAACAGACCAAACGCCAGCGTCCACAAGCCTGCACTGATATTTACCATCTCAAACAAATAACCAGGGAAGAAGGTGACACCTAAGCTACGTACCAGCGCTGCTACAAAAATTGCAGAGAATGCGAGCGCCATGCTTGGTCCTTTATAGATAGCACGGCCAGTGTGTCCCATGGTCACGCGGCTGATCATCGCTAAGATAAGCCCGCTCAAACCACCAATCGCAAACAAGTGCAGCATGTTGTGACTGGCAAATGGATTATCCAACAAGCCACGTAACAACAAGCTTAGCGGAATACACACATATGCAGCGTGCAGCGACCACACCAAAGGTTCAAATAGGGTTGTCCAAGGTTTCCAACGAATGAAGCGTACCAGCTGAGCAACACCAGCAAAAACCATTAATCCGCTGCCCACTTGAGCAAAGGCCAGAGGGAAGAAGCTCAAGATAAACAGCCCCACCAGAGGTAGATTTGCTAACCATTCCAACCACACCAATGGCTGCGCTTTTTCGAAGTTAAAGCGACGAGCGGTAAAGAATGGGATCACTCGTCCACCCATCACCGATAGTAGTAAAGTAAACCACCACAGCATGGCTTGCCATACTGCTGACGAAGGAAACGGCGGCATACCCTTAATGGTCGCGTAACTCGCAAAGTTCGCCACAATCGCCAATACAAACAGTGGGACGAAGAATAAGTTTTTCCACCCTTTCGACTGTACGACTCGAAAGCCAATCTCGTAAGCAGAAAAAGCTAAAAATAGCGCTTCAATCGACGAAATTAGCCATAGCGGTGCCGGTGTCCAAAACAGAATTCGAGGTGCGAGCCATAAACCAACCAGCGCGGCTAATCGATAATGCTTGGTGCCATTGACGCCAGTCCAAGTTTGTACGGCCGTCAGCACAAAGCCGACAACAATCGCCATCGAAAACCCAAATAGCATCTCATGCACGTGCCACCATAACGCAGGCACTTTTAAAATTTCAGGCTGACCGTTTTGGAACATAATGACCCAAGCCACAATCGCAATTACGGCATAAACACTGCCTAGAAAGAAGAAAGGTCGAAAGCCTAAACGCAAGTAGGCTGGAATCGCGTCTTCTACACTTTTATCTGTGATATTTAACAAACTCGCTCCTAATTCTCAGATAAGCGGCCAAGGTATTACCTAAACCTAAATTTGGTGTGCATCAAGCTTGATGCAATATATAGGTCACATTGCATGAAACGCGCCAATTAGATAAAACCAGTAAAAACAAGCACTCACAAGATTCATTGACCAATAAAAAAGTCAAAACCACACAACCAAAAGAGTCATAAAGACATATAGGTGTGTAAATAGAAACTTACTGACTTTTATGATTACGCCACATATAGTAAGACTAGACTTAAATGGCAGAACTCAGACAAGGAACGCGATGTATATTTTTGGTTATGGCAGCTTGATCAACTCTTCTTCTCGTCAACTTACCGGTCAAACGGGTCAAGCAATCCCGGCAATTGTTCATGGCTTAGTGCGCCATTGGAGTAAGATCGACGACAGTTACGTGTTGTCCCCTTTGATCGTCAACCTTGGCGAAGGGCAAGTGAATGGTGTTTTACTTGAAGTCGACGAGATAGCGCTTGCTGAGTTTGATCGTCGTGAACGTGGCTATCACCGAATCGAATTAAAAGCCGATCAGATAGAGAGCCAAACCGAATTCAAAGAAGATCAATCTATTTGGGTTTATGTGAAAGACGAAATCGAGGCGCCTTGTGAAAGCAGCCCTATCGTTCAAACCTATGTCGATACCGTCATGGCGGGATGTTTAGAGGTGTCTGAAAGCTTTGCGGCACACTTTGTCAAACACACACAAGGTTGGCACCACCCATTAGAAAATGACCGCCACCAGCCTAAATATGGCAACCTAGCGGGAGTGTCTGAGCACCACCACAGCGTGATTGATGGTTTGATATTAAGTGCGCGCGGCTAACTTTTAAAGACTTAGGTGATGCTGAAGCTGCAATTATTTGGAGCTTTGGTCGCTTTGAATCTTGGGGCTGGGAAAGCATAAAAGGTCGATGAACCTATAAAGAGCAGGCTCACCGACTCAAACAGGCAGCTTAAACCACTCGAATACCCGCTGGCATCGCGCGTTCTGGTGTCAGCAATACACTTTCAGATTCGTCATCGGTTTCCGCACATAGCAGCATGCATTCAGAAGTGTGGCCTCTCATTTTGGCTTTCGCTAAGTTACATAGCACCACGACCTGCTTACCCATTAGCTCCTCTTCAGTGTAGTAAGGCACTAGGCTAGTTACTGTTTGCAGCGTCTTTTCACCCACATCGACTTGCACGATGTAAAGCTTGTCCGCATTTTCATGACGTACAACTTCGATGATCTTACCCACACGCATTTCTAACTTAGCAAAGTCACCATAAGAGATAGTATCCATTTCTCACTTCCTATATTGATTGATTTTTTACCCATCGAGCATTTACTAAAATTAAGTAAAATGTAAATGTTTACACTAGCACTAAGTCCAATAATTACAAGCGGTAAAGATCTCAATAATAGAAGTAAAATAAGAGTTTCATTGCCTTGCTCTCATTGTCGGTGTTAAATAAGCACAGCAATCAAATGAGGTTAAAAATGGCGACAATCAAAGATGTAGCAAAGGAAGCTGGTGTTTCTGTTGCAACCGTATCTCGAGTGATCAACAAATCCCCTAAGGCGAGTGCTAGCTCTATTGAGTCAGTAACCAAAGCGATGTCTAAGCTTGGCTACCGTCCTAATGCCAATGCTCGCGCCCTAGTAAGCCAAAGTACAAATACCATTGGTGTACTCGTAGGTGATATTTCGGATCCTTTCTTTGGCACACTAGTTAAATCGGTCGACAACGTAGCAAGAGAAAACGGTAAACACATCTTAGTTGGCAACGGCTCTCATGATCGTGATGAAGAGAAGCAAGCCATTGAACTGCTGATCAATAACCGCTGCGATTCACTTGTGATTCACTCAAAAGGTCTAACCGATGAAGAGCTGATCGGCTACGCCAAAGAAGTGAAAGGCTTAGTGTTGATCAACCGCTATATCGAAGAGATTGCCGAACGTTGCATCTTCCTTGATAACAAGAAAGGCGCATTCCTCGCGACTGAATATTTGATTCGCCATGGCCATAAAAACATTGCCTGTATCGCCTCTTCTTCAAGCATTGAAGATGCAAATGAACGTGTGGAGGGCTACCAAGCAGCTCTGAAAGAGTACGGCATTGAGCTATCTGAAAGTTATATTGAGCACGCCCAGCCAACCAGTGATGGCGGCGAGTATGCGATGACCAATCTGCTGACCAAATCCCTACCGATCACCGGTATTGTAGCCTACAACGACTACATGGCCGCGGGTGCCTTGTCTGTGCTTGACGAGAACGGCATTCAAGCACCGGATAACATGTCGATCATCGGCTTTGATGATGGCTTAATTGCCCGCTATGTTCACCCGAAACTGACGACCATTCGTTACCCTATTCAAATGATGGCAGAGAAGGCAACACGACTCGCCTTGAGCTTGGCAAAAGAGGGAACAACTTCGGCAGAGCCAATGATGTTCTCTCCTACTTTGGTTCGCCGTAACTCGGTAGAAAAAGCCTAATCGGCCGATTGACAAAACGCACTAAGAAACAAAAAAAGCCCTAACAGAATCACTTCTGCTAGGGCTTTCTTACCTTACTCAAGTACCCAACACTCACTTCCTATTTAGACAAAATGATTGCTAGGTGCCGCTTTGGTTCATCTCCCCCAGAGGCACATGACAAGTCACATCTCTCTATTCATCAATAAACAAAAGCAATGGCATCACCGCTTTGAGCTAGAGCGTACTAGTTCGAAGAATCCCCCGAAAATTCAAACTGGTAACAGGTACGGTAGCGGTATTCTTGTTCAGGCTGGAGAATACAACTGTCCTGCTTCCACTCTGGGTGGTTAGGAGAGTCAGGTAAGAACTGGGTTTCTAATGCCAACCCTGCGTAATCTTCATAGCTACCACCACTACGGTTTGGTGTACCACCAAGCCAGTTTCCTGTGTATAGCTGCATCGCAGGTTTGGTTGAAAATACTTTTAAAGTGACGAGCGCATCTGGCGAAGTCACGGTCGCAGCACATTGAGTACCCTTACAACCGTCAACCAACAGGAAGGAGTGATCGTAACCCTTGGCGGCTTTCTGCTGCTCATCCCCCAATAGACGCTCGGAGATCATCATAGGCTGATTGAAATCGAAGCTGGTTGATTTCACCGATTTCAGGTTACCTAATGGAATGCCTACCGAGTTAGTCGGTAAGAACTGAGACGCGTTGATGCTCACAATATGTGACAAGCAATCGTGCCCAACTTCTGCACCCAATAGATTGAAGTAAGCATGGTTGGTCAAGTTGACTGGCGTTGCTTTATCTGTAGTTGCTGTGTATTCAATAGAAACTCGATTGTCTTCAGTGAGCTCATATCGAACCGACACGTTCAACTTCCCCGGAAAGCCTTGGTCGCCATCAACTGACACTAAGCTAAATACAACCGATGCTTCAGTCTGCTCTGTAATGCTCCAGCGACGTTTATCAAAGCCATTCGGACCGCCATGTAAGGTATTGCCCGCTTGGTTAGTTTCCAGCTTATAAGTCTTGCCATCAATCTTGAAACGACCATTAGCAATGCGGTTGGCATAACGACCAACTGTCGCCCCCAAGTAGCTGGCTTGCTTTTCGAAATTCTCCATTGAGTTCACACCCAATAGCACTTCTCGTCTGTTTCCTTTTACTGGCAAAATACAGCTCAACCATGTGGCACCAATATCCATAAATGTCACTTCCATGCCATGTACATTCGACAGTGTGACAAGCTGAGCGGGCTGGCCATCATAGGCTTGCGTTGCTGTCATGGATTGATGCAGGCTCTGCGCTTGTGTCATTCTAAATTCCTTGTGATGCCAGTAATAAAGCCCTTACCTTAAGATAAAGGCATTAGTATTTGGCCTACCATGATCTTTTTACCTGATAAGCCTTTTCTCTGTCGGTTAGATTACTTCAACTAGACCAGCGCCGTCTTTCGCTTGGCACACATAAATCGATTCTTTTAGTCCGGTCGCTGCTTGATATTTTTGCTCTACCGTTGCTTTGATTTCATCGACTAAAGCAGGTGGAGCCAACGCCACAATACAGCCACCGAAACCGCCGCCCGTCATACGCACGCCACCTTGCTCGCCAATCACTTCTTTGACCATCTCAACCAGCACGTCGATCTCTTTGACTGTGATTTCAAAGTCATCACGCATTGACGCATGTGATTCTGCCATGAGCTCACCCATACGTTTCATATCGTGAGTGCGCAGAGCTTGAGCCGCTTCCACCGTGCGGTCATTCTCGGTAATCACGTGACGAGCACGCTTAGCAACCATCTCATCCAATTGAGACTCTTTCGCTTTAAACTGCTCAATCGTTACATCACGCAGAGCTGGAACACCAAACAGACGAGCGGCTTCTTCACATTGCTCACGGCGTGTGTTGTATTCACTGTCTACCAAGCCACGCTTCTTGTTTGAGTTGATGATCACCACCGCCATGTCTTCTGGCATTGAAACCGCTTGAGTTTCTAGGCTACGGCAATCCAAAAGCATCGCGTGATTCGCTTGCCCTTCCGCCGAGATCATTTGGTCCATGATGCCGCAGTTACAGCCAACAAATTCGTTCTCAGCTTGTTGGCCGTTTAGTGCGATTTCTGCTTGTGAGATCTCTAGGTTGTAAAGCACCTTGAACGTTTGACCAATCACCACTTCTAACGCCGCCGATGAACTCAAGCCAGCACCTTGAGGTACATTGCCTGATACTGAAATATCTGCGCCGTTGAATTGGTAACCGCGAGCCAGTAAACACTTAACTACGCCACGAATGTAGTTCGCCCACATCTTGTCTTGTTGGAAGGTAATCTCTTGCGTGATATCGAATTCGTCTACCGCATTATCGTAGTCAACAGACACAACTCGTACTATGTTGTCGTCACGCTTTGCTGCCGCAACAACGGTTTGGTAGTTAATGGCACACGGTAGGACAAAACCATCGTTGTAGTCGGTATGCTCACCAATTAGGTTCACACGACCTGGCGCTTGAACGATGTGAGTCGCTTGGTAACCAAGGACTTGCTCAAAAGATGTTTTCACGTTTTGGATTAGATCAGACATAAGTAAACTCTCTGCTTAAACTCTTTGTTTAAATAGTTGTGGTCCCTTATGGCACCACTTTAATTCTGTTCGATTCCCTATCTCATTCATCCTCCTCTATCGGGAATGACAACATAAGCTCTACTCTTCACGGCTTGTCGTCATTCCAGAATCGAGGGACGAGATATCAGGAATCTCGTTTGTAATTTAAGAAGCTGCGTATCACTGCTCTTTATAGTGAACGTCGCTCAAATCACGAAGACGTTGCGCCGCTTGCTCCGCCGTAAGGTCACGTTGCGATTCTGCTAACATTTCATAGCCCACCATGAACTTACGAACCGATGCACTGCGCAGTAGTGGCGGGTAGAACAGAGCGTGCAGTTGCCAATGGTCGATGTCGGTACCCTCTTCAAAGAACGGTGCGTAGTGCCAACCCATCGAGTATGGGAATGAGCATTGGAACAAGTTATCGTAGCGACTGGTTAGCTTCTTAATCGCGACCGCTAAATCATCACGCTGCTCGTCAGTTAATTCGCTCATGCGTCGAATATGCGTTTTAGGTAGCAACATGGTTTCAAACGGCCATGCTGCCCAATAAGGAACGACAGCAATCCAGTGCTCGGTTTCAACCACTGTGCGAGAACCGTCTTTCATTTCAGCTTCAACGTAGTCCACTAATAGGTTTGAACCTTGTTGTTCGAAGTACTCTTTTAGAAGCTTCTCTTTACGCTCAATCTCGTTTGGTAAAAAACTGTTCGCCCAAATTTGACCGTGTGGGTGAGGCTGAGAGCAGCCCATGGTCTCGCCCTTATTTTCAAACGCTTGAACCCATAGGTAATCTTTTCCTAGCTCTTCTATCTGCTCATTCCAGGTATCAATCACACCACGAATTTTGTTCACCGGTAGTTCCGGCAATGTTTTGCTGTGATCTGGCGAGAAGCAGATAACGCGGCTCAGCCCTCGAACACCTTGAGTCTTAAATAGAGGATTGTCAGACTCTGGAGCGTCAGGCGAATAAGGCATCAACGCCGCGAAATCGTTACTGAACACGTAAGTTCCGTCGTAGTCTGGGTTTTCATCACCCGAGATACGCGTGTTGGTTGGACAAAGGAAGCACTCTTTGTCGTACGCTGGCAGTTGCTCAGTGGATGGCTTTTCATCTTGGCCACTCCACGGGCGTTTCGCACGATGCGGCGAGACTAAGATCCATTGACCCGTTAGTGGGTTATAACGACGGTGTGGGTGGTCTACTGGGTTAAATTCAACTTTTGACATACTTACATTGCTCTTAAATTGTGTGTCTTGGTACTTTCACCAAGATAAGTAATTCTTCTGCGAAGAGATTCCCTATCACGCTCGTTCCTCGCTGTAGGGAATGACGTTTGAGTTCATCGTTTTAATATTCAACAGCCTGTAACTCATCCGTCATTCCAGAATCGAGGCACGAGGTATCTGGAATCTCTCTTTTCTCAAGAACCTAAAATCTTCTTAATAGCCATTAGGGTTATTCGACTGCCACTTCCACGTATCCGCCGTCATCTCCATCACGCTGCGAGTCGCCTTCCAGCCAAGTTCACGCTCCGCCTTTTCCGTGCTTGCCCAACATTCAGCAATATCACCAGCACGGCGCGGGCATAACTCATAAGGAACAGGTTTACCTGATGCTTCAGCAAAAGCTTGCAGCATTTCTAGAACACTTGATCCCTTACCTGTACCTAAGTTGTAAATGTGCAAACCTGCCTTTTCACCGACCGCTTTTAGTGCTGCGACATGACCATCAGCCAAATCCATCACGTGGATGTAGTCACGAACGCCAGTTCCATCCGGTGTTGGGTAATCGTTTCCAAAAATAGAAAGCTTGTCTCTACGACCGACAGCAACCTGCGCAATGAATGGCATTAAGTTGTTTGGAATACCTTGTGGGTCTTCGCCCATAGTGCCTGACGGGTGCGCGCCAACCGGGTTGAAATAGCGCAGTAACGTCACGCTCCAGTCATTCTCAGCGTTGAATAAATCACTCAAACACTCTTCAACCATGTACTTACTTCGGCCATAAGGGTTAGTCGTTGCACCTGTTGGAGAGCTTTCAGTGATTGGTACAATCTCAGGGTCACCGTAGACAGTCGCTGAAGAACTAAACACGATACTTTTCACGCCCGCTTTTTTCATACAGCGAGCAAGAACCAATGAGCCATTAACGTTGTTATCGTAGTATTCCAAAGGCTTAGCGACCGATTCACCCACCGCTTTTAGGCCTGCAAAATGAATCACAGCTTGGATATCATGCTTGGCAAACACACCATCTAAAAACGACTCATCACGGATATCACCTAAGTAAAATGTTGGTGTTTGACCGGTTAGCGCATTGATTCGCTCCAGTACTAGCTCTTTGCTATTGCAAAGGTTGTCTACAATGATTGGCTCCATACCTGCCTGCATCATTTGGATGCATGTATGGCTCCCGATGTAACCCATACCGCCTGTCACCAGTACTTTCACAATCAACCTCTCTTCGCTGTCATTCACGATTTAATCTGCCCCAATACGCTGCGTATTGGCTCTTTGTTGCGGAAATAGTAGCAGCCAATTTGGCAATATTTCTGTGATCAGAACCACGAAGTGTAAACGTTTACACAAAGTTACACACAGCACATCGATTAAGTTATAGAAAAAACAAATCGACACAGCCTTCTAATTCATTGAATTTAAATGAGATATTTGTAGATAATTAGATTTGAGACATCACAGAGAACTTGAGCATTTATTTTACTAAAAGTTAATGCAATGACTTTCAGTTTGATTACAATAGGTCTGTACAATAAAGAGGTGCATTGCTTTTTTTACTAAAGACAAATTTCAAAGCAGCGCAATGTTCCAAGAACAGGAAGTGAGTATGGCAACGTTAAAAGATATCGCGACTGAAGCTAATGTTTCATTAGCTACCGTTTCTCGGGTTCTCAATGAAGATCCTACATTAAGCGTCAAGGAAGAGACCAAAAGGCGTATCTTTGAAATTGCAGAGAAGCTGGAGTACAAAACGAGCAGCTCACGTAAAACGGTTAGCAGCAAAAAGCAGCACCACCACTTCCTTGCACTATATAACTACAAGCAAGAAGCGGAAGTTAACGACCCTTACTACCTATCAATTCGTCACGGTATCGAGACCCAGTGCGAAAAGATGAATATCGACCTAACCAACTGTTATGAAAGTAAAATACAGACTAACTCAAGCCAAGTTACTGGCATTTTACTCGTAGGAAGAATGACTCAAGAAGTTATCGAGCAAGCGAAAAAGCTTACGGATAACATCTGTTACGTTGACTTTACTGATCACTCAGAACCTTATGATTCTGTTGATATCGATCTCGCTCGTATCAGCAAAGAAATCACCAATTTCTTCATCAACCAAGGTTATGAACGCATTGGTTTCATCGGTGGCCAGGACGATATCAACACCTCTGATATTCGCGAGATCGCCTTCGCAGAGTACGGCGGTTTGAAGAACGTTGTTAGCGAACAAGACATCTACCGAGGCGACTTCTCTAGCTCTTCTGGCTACAAACTGGCGAAGCAGATGTTAGAAAGTGGCGACTACCCAAAAGCGATGTTTATTGCATCAGATTCAATCGCAATCGGTGTTTTACGTGCAGTTCATGAGCATGGATTAAGCATTCCTGATGATATTGCGCTCATCAGTGTAAACGACATCCCAACAGCTAAATTTACCTTCCCATCTTTATCAACCGTTCGTATTCACTCTGAACTGATGGGAATTCAAGGTGTTAACTTATTGATTGAGAAATCTCGTGACGGCAGAACCATCCCATTACGAGTGTATGTACCAAGCAAACTCAAGCTAAGAGACACAACAAAATAACGATACCTTTCAAATAGATAGATAAAGGCCACCAATATATCGGGTGGCCTTTTTTATGCCTGCCACATCACTTTCATTCGCCTTCTCCCTTGTAAAATCGGCAGCCTAAAGCACCCAATAGCATTATTTTAAGTGGATCACACAGCACTGTAAAAAGCCCTCAAAAAACGTGATGGAGTTAAAGTAAAACGTTTTCACCAATTTCATTTAGTAAAACTTTTACTAATAATTACCTCAGTCCAAAAAACACTCGTATTCACTACGACCCAATTACGCATAAGAACGTCGGCTAGCATTCAAATAGGCCGAGAGAGAGGCAACGTGAACAACTGGGAAAACTTCCTGAACTTACATGAGAACCGTATGGCACCACGTGCTTACTTCTTCTCATACGCATCAGAAAAAACAGCTAAGACATTTCAACGTGAACTAAGCAGTCACTTCCAACTACTGAGTGGTCAATGGAATTTCAGCTACTTCACTAACCCGCTCTTGGTTCCTGAAGAGTTTTACTCTCAAGAGATGAGCGACTGGGGCCATATTACGGTACCAAACATGTGGCAAATGGAAGGCCACGGCGATCTTCAATACACAGATGAAGGTTTCCCATTCCCGATTGATGTACCTTTCGTACCGTCAGATAACCCAACTGGCGCATACCAACGTTCGTTCTTTCTTGGCGACAGCTGGAACGACAAACAGACCATCATCAAGTTTGATGGTGTAGAGACTTACTTTGAAGTTTACGTAAACGGTGACTATGTCGGTTTCAGCAAGGGCAGCCGTCTGACTGCTGAATTCGATATCTCTAGCCACGTAAAAGCAGGCAACAACCTACTTTCTATTCGCGTGATGCAGTGGGCAGACTCGACCTACATTGAAGACCAAGACATGTGGTGGACTGGCGGTATTTTCCGTGATGTTTACCTTGTTGGTAAAGAACAACTTCATGTTCAAGATCTAACGGTTCGAACTGATTTTGACGACGCTTACCAAAGCGCTACCCTTTCGTGCAACGTTGCTCTAGAAAACCTAGCAGCAGCGACTAACGCAACCCTTGAGTACGCATTGCTTGATGGCAGCCAAGTTATCTCCCAAGGCTCAGTTGATAACTTAACGGTTCCTAACCAACAGACTGGCGGCAATGCGAACACTCAATTCTCTATCGATGTAGTAAACCCTGTTCAATGGAACGCTGAAAACCCATACCTTTACCAACTATTGCTGACGCTAAAAGACGCAGACGGCAAAGTGCTAGAAGTGATTCCACAACGTATTGGTTTCCGCGACATTAAAGTTCGCGATGGTCTGTTCTACATCAACAACAAATACGTGATGCTGCACGGCGTAAACCGTCATGACAACGACCACCTAAAAGGTCGCGCAGTTGGCATGGATCGCGTTGAGAAAGACCTAGTATTGATGAAGCAACACAACATCAACTCAGTACGTACCGCGCACTACCCGAACGACCCTCGCTTCTACGAGCTATGTGATATCTACGGCCTATTTGTTATGGGCGAAACCGATGTCGAAACACATGGTTTTGCTAACGTTGGCGACTTAAGCCGCATCACTAACGATGCAGCATGGGAAGCTGTGTTTGTTGAACGTATCGAACGTCATATCCACGCTCAGAAGAACCACCCTTCTATCATCATGTGGTCGCTAGGCAACGAGTCAGGCTACGGCTGCAACATCCGTGCTATGTACGATGCAGCAAAAGCGATTGATGACACTCGTTTAGTTCACTACGAAGAAGACCGTGATGCTGAAGTGGTTGATGTTATCTCTACCATGTACTCACGTGCTCAACTGATGAATGCCTTCGGCGAGTACCCACACGAAAAGCCACGCATTATCTGTGAATACGCACACGCAATGGGTAACGGCCCAGGCGGCTTAACTGAATACCAAAACGTGTTCTACAAGCATGATGCAATTCAAGGTCACTACGTTTGGGAATGGTGTGACCACGGTATCTTGGCTCGTGATGAAGCGGGTACTGAATTCTACAAATATGGCGGTGACTACGGGGACTACCCGAACAACTACAACTTCTGCATGGACGGTTTGATCTACCCAGACCAAACACCGGGCCCAGGCTTAAAAGAGTACAAGCAGGTTATCGCACCAGTGAAGATCCGCGACTTCAATTCTGAAGACGGTACATTCACCGTTGATAACAAGTTGTGGTTCTCAAACATTGATGACTACACCATCACAGCAGAAGTTCGTGCTGAAGGCGAAACCGTTGCAGTACAACACATCAAGGTTGAAGAGTTGGCTGAACACTCTAGCCGCGAACTGACACTTAACTTGCCAGAGCTTGATGAGCGCGAAGTGTTTGTGAACTTTACTGTGCGCAAAGATTCTCGCACGCCTTACAGCGAAGCGAACCACGACATCGCGGTGTACCAATTCCAAGTGAAAGAGAATACAGCACAGCTAGAAGCCTTCACCAACAACAATGCAACGGCACTGAATGTTGAAGAGTCTCGTCTCGCTTATCTAATCAAAGGTCATAACTTCGTACTGAACTTCTCGAAAGTGAACGGCAAGCTGACGTCATGGTTGGTCAATGGCGAAGAGATGATTAAGTCAGAACCACGAATCAACTTCTTCAAGCCAATGATCGATAACCATAAGCAAGAGCACGATGGTTACTGGGAGCCTGCACATCTACAAATCATGCAAGAGCACTTCCGCACGCTTAACGTGGAAGAGAATAACGGCAAGGTAGAGATCACGACCACCAGCATCATTGCTCCACCTGTATTTGATTTCGGTATGCGTTGTGAATACCGCTACCAAGTTAATGCGGAAGGCCAATTGAACGTTGAGCTAAGCGGCGAACGTTACGGTGAGTACCCTCATGTGATTCCAGTGATTGGTTTTGATATGGGCATCAATGGCGACTTCGACCAAGTTCAATACTACGGTCGCGGCCCTGAAGAAAACTACCAAGACAGTAAGCAAGCCAACATGATTGATGTGTACCAATCAACGGTTGCAGACATGTTCGAGAACTACCCGTTCCCACAGAACAACGGCAACCGCCAACATGTTCGTTGGGCTGCGCTTTCAAGCCGAGCGGGTAATGGTATTGCAGTAAAACCACAGCAAGAAATCAACTTCAGCGCATGGTTCTACACCAATCAAAACCTGCACCAAGCACAACACACCATTGAGCTAGAGAAAAGCGGTTACATCACGCTAAACCTAGATCACCAAGTGATGGGCTTAGGCTCTAACTCTTGGGGCAGCGAAGTGCTCGACTCTTACCGCGTGTACATGGACGAGTTCCGCTACGGCTTAACTCTAATTCCATTCCAAGCAGGCGATTGCGACGCGCAGCACCTAATCAATCACAACTTTGGCGATGAGTTTTTTACGGTAAATGCACCAAAAGCTCAACCACAACTGAACGAGGCATAAACGATGATCGTTTTAGAGAACTTAGAACAATTTAAAGTCGTCTACCGCGATGGTCGTAAATGGCAACGCTGTGTAGAAGCGATTGAAAACATCGGAAACATCAAAGATGGCGTGATGTATTCAATTGGTGACTCACTGGCTTACATGATTGAAGACGGCGTGGCTCGCAACACAGAAAACTTCACCGGTAATCGTCGTTACTTCGATGTGCATTACTACCTAGAAGGCCGTGAAACGGTTGAGTTCGCAGCGAAATCAGAGCTAGAGCAGATCCAAGCTTATAGCGATGAAACCGACCGCGAACACCTAATGGGTAACGGCGAAACTCGTGAGCTAGTTGAAGGCCAAGTTGCGATCTTTGACAACAACCAGGCTTACCGTTTCCACGGTGATAATCGAGTTCGCAAAGTGGTACTGAAAGTAACCATTGAAGACGGTTACTTCCTCAATAAATAACAACACCCTATCTATTCACAGTATGTAACGAGCCTTGCCGTTCAAGGCTCGAACATACTGAACAAAGCCTCAATGCTTTCTCCCTACAAGGAAGCGTTGAGAAATAACGACTATAATTACGTGATTCCTCGGAGGACACTATGTCTGAATCTGTACGCGGTAAGTTAGGCAAATTTGCCCTGCTTTCCATGACATTTGCAGCGGTATTTAACGTTCGCAACATCGTAAACAACAACATCGAATTGGGATTAAGTTCTGCTCCTATCTTTTTGCTTGCGACCCTTATTTACTTCATTCCGTTCGTATTCATTATTGCTGAATTCGTATCAGCAAATAAAAATTCTGAGTCAGGCATGTATGACTGGCTTAAAAAACCACTCGGCTCTAAAGCTGCTTACTTAGGCTCATTTTTATACTGGTTCGTAAACCTATTCTGGTTTGTATCTCTGCTACCAAACGTCATTGCTTATGCCTCTTACGCAATGCTGGGTTACGAATACGCCTTCTCTCCGCTAGTGACATCGGTGATCTCGATTGTTCTGTTTGCTGCAGCAACCCACATTTCGACTAAGGGTGCGAGCTGGCTAGGTAAGATCTCTGAAATCGTGGCTTACGGTGTATTCGCACTATTCGCTATCTACGTTATCGGCGCACTAATGGCACTAGGCGGCGACCACGTACCAGCGGAACCAATCACGCTTCAAGCAATGTCTCCAACCATTAACTGGGCGACACTGGGCATTATGTGTTGGATCTTCCAAGCTGCTGGCGGTGCAGAAACAGCGGCGGCTTACCTAAACGATGTGAAAGGTGGCCATAAGTCTTTCATTAAAGTAATCATCGGTGCGGGTATCGCTATCGGTTCTATGTACGCTATTGGCTCACTACTGGTAAACGTGTTCGTTGCTCGTGAAGACCTAACCTATGCAGGTGGTATGGTTGAAATCTTCACTGGTATGGCTCAGTTCTTCAACATCTCTGAATCTATGACGGGTCGCTTCGTTGGTATCGTTCTGTTCGTTGCTATGTTTGGTTCAATGATGATGTGGACAGCAGCACCAGTTAAAATCCACTTCTCTGAAATTCCGAAAGGCGTTTACGGTGAGAAAACAACAGAGCTAAACGAACATGGTGTTCCAGTTCGTGCAGCATGGTGGCAGTTTGCGTTCGTATTCGTGATGCTTGTGGTTAACGGCTTCGGCTCTGAATCAGTACAAGACATGATGAACACAGCAATCAACCTAACAGCTGGTACTGCAATGCTACCGCCTATTTTCATCATGGTGGCGTACTTTGTGTTCCGCTTGAAGCATGACGATACACCGCGTGACTTCCGTATGGGTACTCGCACTCAAGGTATGGCTGTGGTTTCTGTTCTGATTACTATCTTCGTTGTGAGCATGACAGCGTCAGCCTTCCCAACAGGTGTAGACCTAGTTCAAGCCTTCTTCATCAACGTATTTATGACAGCGGTATTCTCTGGCATTGCATGGTGGTGGATCTCTCGCTTTGAAAAGAAGCAAGCAGGTAAAGAAGCTAAGCTAGAAACGGCTAAGCAGTCGTAACCTGAGTTAACCTTCAGCATTTATAAGAAAGCGCCTAACATGGCGCTTTTTCTATTTAAATCAACAAATTAAACTCTAACCAACAATAATAAAAACGCCATTCCGTCAAGTGTAAACCTCTCATAAACACCGATAAACCGCTAAATAAAACAGCTACAAAAAACAAGGTAAAATATTAACTAAATACATTTACTCAAGGTCACATATTTGATCAATTTCGATTAACTTCCCGCCGCTTAATCTTTAATCTTCTTGCTGAAGAGACAAACTGATTCATATAAAAAAAGCGACATATAGCCCCTACAAGCTCCATAAAAACGTCGCCTATGAAACCAGTAATCTCTTTGTAGAACACATTAGTATCTGCCCCCTTGATGTCGGTAATAAATTTACTGAAATCAATAAAAACTAGTGCTTATGTGTCCGATCGTAAATCTAATAAAAATTACAATGAGCCAACCCTGACAAAACAAAGCAGGTGTTTGCCAAACCAACATAACAATAAAAGTGCGGCCTAGATTCACCCTATCTAGGACCAAGTTATAACGATCATCAACGTGATTCACCGGAGAACATCATGTCCGATAATAAACGCAGTACGATAGGCAAGTTTGCCCTACTGTCTATGACCTTCGCGGCGGTATATAGCTTCAATAACATCATTAATAACAACATCGAAATCGGCCTCTCCTCGGCTCCGATGTTCTTTTTAGCAACCATCTTTTATTTTGTTCCTTTCTGTCTGATTGTTGCTGAGTTCGTATCCCTGAATAAAGACTCAGAAGCGGGTGTTTACTCATGGGTTAAAAGCTCTCTAGGCGGTCGCTGGGCGTTTATTTCAGCTTACACATACTGGTTTGTTAACCTATTCTTCTTCACGTCTCTGCTGCCTAGAATCATCGCTTACGCGTCTTATGCGTTCTTGGGTTTCGAGTACATCTTCACGCCAATGACCACCGCGATATTGAGTACCATTTTGTTTGCGGTCGCGACGCACATCTCTAACAACGGCGCGAAGCTATTAGGTCCTATCACCTCATTAACTTCGTCACTAATGCTGCTTCTAACCATGTCTTACATTTTGCTGTCAGGCGGTGCGTTGATCGGTGGTATCGAGCCAGCTGACCCAATCACCATTGAAGCAATGACCCCAAGCTTTAACTGGGCATTCCTCGGCGTGATCACTTGGATCTTCATGGCCGCTGGCGGCGCAGAGTCGGTCGCGGTTTACGTAAACGACATCAAAGGCGGTCACAAGTCTTTCGTTAAAGTGATCATCATTGCGGGTATCTTCATTGGTGCGCTGTACTCGGTGGGTTCTATCCTGGCTAACGTATTCGTATCTCGCGAAGAGCTTAAGTTCACTGGTGGTTCAGTACAGGTTTTTGAAGGCTTAGCACTCTACTTCGGCTTACCTGAAATTCTTATGAATCGCTTTGTGGGCATCGTTTCTTTCACTGCGATGTTAGGCTCTCTACTGATGTGGACAGCAACACCGGTTAAGATTTTCTTCTCTGAGATTCCTAAAGGTATCTTTGGTGAGAAGACAGTCGCTCTGAACAAACAAGGCGTACCGGAGCGTGCTGCTTGGGTTCAGTTCTTCATTGTGATTCCGTTGATGTTCATCCCGACGCTTGCGTCTGACACGGTGCAAGACTTGATGAGTACCATCATCAACATGACTGCAGCTGCTTCTATGCTACCGCCACTGTTCATCATGATCGCATACCTGCACTTGCGCCTGAAACTCGATCACCTACCGCGTGATTTCCGCATGGGTTCTCGTCCTGTTGGCATCGCTGCGGTATCGATTCTTATCAGCATATTTACCGTGGGTTTCTTCGCATCAACCTTCCCAACGGGTGCTGACATCATGACCATCATCTTCTATAACGTCGGCGGCATCGTGATCTTCTTGGGTTACGCATGGTGGAAATACGGTCAATACGAAAAAAGCTTGTCTCCAGAAGAGAAAAAGCTAGAAGCAAAACCAGAGCCTGCGAACGCTTAAGTTATCCTAGCACTCTCGTTAAACCCCTGAGGCACTCCCCTATTTGGTGAGTGCCTTTTTATTTACCCATCCGATTCATTCATAAGATTTCAATTCACAAACCAAATACATCCATCACTAGTCATCAGCATACAAATTCAACTAAAAACCAAATTCACGCCAAGGTAAAAATTTACTAAAAACAGATCACACTTTTAGAGTGATTTAATTTTAAACACGAAAATAATCATTAATATCGGTTTTGCGATCGTTAGTGAGCTGACCGTATACGCCTTGAAGAGCACCCCATATTAGAAGTCAGAACAGCCTACGAAGCTTCATTTATCAACCCGAAACAGAAGTGAATAAAATGAAACGTAGTTTTACTAAAACCACTCTTATTACAAGTTGTATTCTTGCAGCTCTAACGGCGAATGCCCACGCTAATGAAACCGCTGCTAACCACAGCGACACTCAGCCCCCTAAAACAGAATCAGAAACACTTTTTGACTTCTATGGTGAACTTGGCCTTGGTGGTCATGTTGCCCTAGAAGGTGACGACAAAGGCCGCTACGCAGACGGTACTTACATTGAAGCAGGCTTGGCTATCGAGCATGGTAATTGGTTTGGTCTTGCTTACATGGAAGGCTGGACAGTTCAAGCCGATGACGAAGGCAATGCATGGGCTACTGGCCACGGTTGGGGCGGCTTAGAAGGTGGTTTTAACCGCTTCTATGCTGGTTACCGCACTGATGCAAAAACAGAATTTATTGTCGGTCGTATGGACTCATCTCTGGATGACGTTCAATGGTGGGGTGACCCAACGGTAGAGTACGGCTACGCGATCTCAAACACTCGTGACGTACACGTTGGTGTGAAGATCCAAAACCTAGAAGGCAAGCTACGCTACAGCGTTTCCTTCGCTCCAGAATCTGACTTCTCTGAAGACGATGCGCTGATTCACTTTGGTAAATACGACAACTTCGCAGACCAATGGAAAGATAAAAATGCCATGGTCAACGGTTATGTCCAATACGACCTGACTGACGACCTAACGCTAATGGGCGGCGGTGAAGTTCGTAATAACGACGGTGGCGAACTTCTACTATTGGGGGCTGAGTACAAGAACTTTGCTACTCGTGTTTGGCACGACACCGACAAAGGCAATCAAGAGTCTTTCGGCAGCGAGTCTGGTATTCAAACCAGCGCTTGGTACGAAGCAGCACAAGGCGTTTACCTATCAGCAGCCTACAACTACGCAAACTTTGATGGCGATAACGGCGAAAAAGAGATCACTTCTTACATCAACGCAGGTGTTTGGTACGAATACGGAAACGGTGCATTTGCGACCGCTTTCGATAGCCGCTTTGGCGTAGGTAGCGACACTGAAATTGGCGACGCACAAGTGTTCGCAATGCAATACTTCTACTGGTAATAACAGGAACTCATTATGAAACTGAACAAATCATTCGCAGCTATCGCTATTGGCGCAGCACTTGTTGTTACTGGTTGCGCATCAAATACAGGCTCTGAAGAGCTTCAAGCAAACCAATTTAAGAACGTTATCGACCGCACTGGCTCACCAGAATACATGCGTGACTATGACTTCGATGACCATCAACGCTTTAACCCGTTCTTCGACCTAGGTGCATGGCACGGTCACCTGTTACCAGACACGGCTGAAGGCATGGGTGGCTTCCCGGGAACTGCGCTGCTTACTGAAGAATACATTAACTTCATGGCTGATAACTTTGACCGCCTAAGCGTGTACAAAGATGGCAAGAAAGTCGAATTCACGATGGAAGCTTACAGCCTACCGGGCGCATTGATTCAGACGCTAATATCTGACGATGTAACAGTTGAGATGACGCTGCGTTTTGCTTCTAACCGTACCTCTCTACTGGAGACTAAAATCACTACTGACTCGCCAGTTGAGTTAGTGTGGGACGGTGAACTGCTTGAAAAAACACACGCGAAAGAAGGCGTAGCGCAAACCGATAAAACCATTGCCGAGACATACCCTGACTACAATCGCCAAATCGTTGCAACCGATGACGGCCTAACGGTCACTTTCGGTAAGGTGCGTTCAACGTGGGATCTACTGACCTCAGGTGAGTCTGAGTACCAAGTTCATAAGTCGATTCCAACCCAAACCAAGGTCGATGGCTTAACGTTTACTTCAACTGCAAGCATTGAAGAATCAACCACCATCTACACCACATACTCACACGTGTTAACGGCAGAAGAAGCAAAAGCGGAACAGCCTGAGATCAAAAAGATCATGGCAAACCCTACCGATTTCTTAGCGGCATCTGAAGCGCGCTGGGAAGGTTACCTAGAGATGGGGTTAACCAACCCGAATGCGACGCCTGAGCAAGAGCGTGTTGCGGTAAAAGCGATGGAAACCTTAAACGGTAACTGGCGTGGCGCAGCCGGTGCGATGGAGTTTGACTCTGTAACACCTTCGGTAACGGCGCGTTGGTTCTCTGGCAACCAAACATGGCCATGGGATACATGGAAACAAGCTTACGCGATGGCGCACTTCAACCCAGACGTAGCGAAAGACAACATCCGCGCAATGTTTGCCTACCAAATTCAAGCTGACGATCCGGTTCGCCCTTGGGATGAAGGTTACGTGCCAGATCTATTGGCTTACAACCTAAGCCCAGAGCGTGGCGGTGACGGCGGTAACTGGAACGAACGTAACACCAAGCCAAGTTTAGCAGCATGGGCGGTAATGGAAGTTTACAAGACCACCAGCGATGAAGCTTGGCTAGAAGAGATGTATCCAAAACTAGTGGCATACCACGACTGGTGGCTACGCAACCGCGACAACAATGGCAATGGCGTTCCAGAATACGGCGCAGCACGAGACAAAGCACACAACACACCAGAAGGCGAAATGTACTTCACTGTGGTTCGTGGCGACAAACACGAAACCGTCGTAGGTCAAGCAGCGCTGGATAAAGTGATTGCAGAAGGCAACTATGACTACATCGAGAGCCCAGCTCAAACCGCTGCGTCTTGGGAATCAGGTCGTGATGATGCGGCAGCCTTTGGTTTCATCGATAAAGACCAGCTAGACGCCTACGTTGCCAACGGCGGCAAGCGCAGTGACTGGGATGTTGAATTCGCCCAAAACCGCGCAGAAGATGGCACCCTGTTAGGCTACTCACTGCTACAAGAGTCCGTTGACCAAGCAAGCTACATGTACAGCGATAACAAGTACCTAGCGGAAATGGCTGACATTCTTGGTAAAGATGCAGAAGCGAAAGAGTTCCGTGAAAAGGCTGAGCACCTATCGAACTACATCAACACCTGTATGTTCGATGAAAGCACGAACTTCTACTACGACATCCGTATTGAAGATAAGCCGTTAGCCAATGGCTGTGCAGGTAAACCGATTGTCGAACGTGGCAAAGGCCCAGAAGGTTGGTCACCACTGTTCAATGGCGCAGCAACCCAAGCACACGCGGATGCAGTGGTCTCTGTGATGAAAGATACGTCAGAGTTCAACACGTACGTACCACTGGGCACTGCAGCGCTATCTAGCCCAGCATTTGGCCCAGATATTTACTGGCGTGGACGTGTATGGGTAGACCAGTTCTACTTCGGTCTTAAAGGTATGGACAGCTACGGCTACCGTGATGATGCGATTGAAATGGCAGGCGCTTTCTTCGACCACGCCGATGGCTTGGTGCAAGACGGCCCAATCCGTGAGAACTACAACCCATTGAACGGTGACCAGCAAGGTGCGCCAAACTTCTCTTGGAGTGCAGCTCACTTGTACATGCTATACAACGATTTCTTTACTGACGCAGAGTAAATTAAAACCTATACCTGTCTTCTGGAATTCAATGAAAAGATAACCTCATAAATTTCAGGCTTTGGCACTCAGTATCTCGCTGAGTGCCTTTTTTTTTCACTTCTCAATCAGCATGAAAAGTAAGGTATAAGAGCATTCTGCCTACTATGATCCTTTTACTCTCATTCCTGTTCATTGAGCTCTTATTGCTACTTTTTAGTGGCTGAAATCCGGTCGAATCACACCATGAAACACGCGAATAAGTTTCACAACAAAGAGCTAGAATGTGGGCAATACGGGTTTATTCAAAATATCTTTACCCTTATTCGTAATCCGGACATTAATTTGATAGTCGTTTACCCAATAACCACTAAACTATAGTCTCGCCTTCCCTTTTTTTGAGAAAACCTAAATGCCTAATGCTGATTCCACCCTAAACAAACGCATGGGAATCGTTGCGCTCACTTGGCCAATTTTTATCGAAGTACTGCTTCGAACTGCACTAAACACCAGTGATGTATTCATGTTATCTGGATACTCAGACAAAGCCGTGTCTGCTGTTGGTGTTATCTCTCAGATATCCTTTTTCCTAATCATCGTATCGACCATGGTCAGCAGTGGTACTGGAATCCTCATTGCCCAATACAATGGCGCCTCACGCAATCAAGAAAGCGCGCAAGTCGGCGTTGCCAGCATCATATTGGCCATCATTACCGGTGTATTGCTGAGTATTTTCGCGGTGTTAGGCGCAGAGTACTTTATTCCGCTCTATCAGCTTGAAGCTCAGGTTGAACAGTACGCACAAGAGTACTTGTTCATCAGTGGTGCCCTCACTTTCAACGTCACAATTGGTATGGTGCTTACCACTATCCTTCGCAGTCATGGTTACTCTAAATCTCCAATGGTCATCAATATGATTGCTGGTGTTATTAATATCTTCGGCAACTACTGCGCGCTCTACCAACCTTTTGGCTTACCGGTATACGGCGTTCAAGGGGTAGCCATTGCAACCGTAACGAGCCAAGTGATTGGCATGCTTATCTTGATTGGTGTTGTCAGAAGTAAAGGCATAGACCTACCCGTGAAACAGTTTAAATCGGTACCGAAGTCTATCTATCAGAAGATAATGAAGATCGGCTCGATGAACGCGGGTGAAGTACTCTCTTACAACATGGCACAGATCAGCATTACCTTTTTTGTCGTTCAAATGGGCACATCATCACTGGCGGCCTTTACCTACGCTCAGAACATCGCACGTCTCTCGTTTGCCTTTGCTTTAGCCATTGGTCAAGGTAGCCAAATACAAACCGGTTATTACATTGGTAAGGGATGGATCGATGAAATCACGTCACGCGTTCAGCGCTACTTTGTAGTGGGCTTCATCGCCTCAACCACGATCACCTGTGTGGTTTACCTATTCCGTTATGAGATTCTCGACCTGTTCACACAAGATCCTGAGATCATCGCATTGGCGGCAGGGCTGATTGCAGGATCAATCATTCTCGAAGCTGGGCGAGTGTTTAACCTTATCTTCATCTCATGCTTGAAAGCCGCTGGCGATATTAAGTTCCCAGTAAAAATGGGCATCCTCAGCATGTGGGGCATTGGGGTTGCCATGAGCTATTTGCTCGGTGTGCACTGGGGTTATGGTGTGCTTGGTGCTTGGATGGCGATCGCGATGGATGAATGGTTCCGAGGCATCATTATGGCGTATCGCTGGCGAGCAAAAAAATGGACTCGTTTCTCGCTTTAAGTGATTGAAGATACGTGAGTAAACTTGAATGATGCAAAAGAAAAAGCGCTAGGGGGAGCTAGCGCTTTTTAGACCAACTAAATCCATTTAGCCTGGCAGTTTTTTAAGCTATATCATATGGATATAACCAATTTTTTTACTTAGGTAAATCAAAAAGCCTATTCTTTACGACTGCTTTGAGTCGTAAATTAAGTATAGTCGGATTCTTATTATTAACCTGATTTTTCCTTAAATAATTAGAAAAAGTGTGGTTATCTCCCAATACAAAAAATTACTCAGCAATCACAGACGACACAGCCTCAGTAATCAATCTTCTAAGTAGCTTATTTTTATCATCTAAATGCTTCGCTTTTCTATAGACAAGCTGTATATCAAAATCCGGTACATCTATCGGTGGCTTGACAGCTAACAATGCTTCTTCATCCTCAGTGTCATTACGAGCCACCAGCTTAGGAACAATACAGAGCAGCTCTCTGCCACGAATTAAGCGCTTTACCGTTAAAAAGTTACTCGAAGCAATAACTACTTTTCGGCTTAAACCAAGTTCAGCTAGGCGACTGTCGACTCCCGTTTTTATTACTCCAGCAGGAGAAACCAAAGCATGCCCAACAGATGCAAATTGCTCTAAAGACATGGGTTCTTCGAGCGACAACACTGAATTGTCTAGCAAGCAGACATGCTGTTCTGTGTACAAGTGCTTGGTTTTGTATAACTTAGACACTTCACCAAAGCTACCGATCGCCATATCAAGCTTAGAATCTTCAAATACTCGCTGATAGTTACCACGGTTTACGTTGAACAAAGCAATTTGAGAATCAGGAGAAGACTGTTTAATGAGGTCAAACAACACAGGAGCAAACATCTGCTCGGCATAATCGGTAAGACCGATCTTCCAACTACCTTTGTACGTTGTTGCATCAAACGATTTAGAAAGTAGTACTTCAGATTGAATGGTATTGAGCAAAGCATCGACAGTGCTAGATAACTCAATCGCTCTCTCCGTCGCCTCCATCTTGCTCCCTACTCGCTCAAACAGAGGGTCATCAAACAACTTTCTAAGCCGCTGAAGGCTATGGCTCATCGCAGACTGACTGACATAACAGCGCTCAGCAGCTTTGCTTACACTGTTCGTTTTGTACAACGCTTGCAGCGCTATCAATAAGTTAAGGTCGATACCTTTCCAGTTAAAATCAGCCACCCAGCAAACCCATTTCATTAATAGTTATAATTAAAACAATTAATTTGAATCATAGTGCAAGTCACCATAAATTACGCTAAACATTTATCTGGAATCGATCATGCTTTCAATTTTTAAAACCTTTTTCTGGCTTGGCTGGATTAGCTTTGGTGGACCAGCAGCGCATATTGGCTACTTCCGTAAAACCTTTGTTGAGAAACTTAACTGGCTATCTGATGAGGAGTACGGGCAAATTGTCGCGCTTAGTCAATTTCTACCCGGCCCAGGTTCAAGCCAAGTTGGCTTTGCGGTTGGTTACAAAAGAGGTGGCTTAACGGGGGCGATTGCTGCGTTTATCGGCTTTACTTCCCCATCTGTCATCTTAATGTTGATCTTAGCTTTGGTGAGCAATCAGCTATTGGAAGCGCCTCTATTCAATTCAATCATTCACGGTTTGAAGTTGCTTGCAGTTGTGGTGGTTGCTGATGCCGCATTTGGCATGTACAAAAACTTTTGCCAATCGAAAGTCGCGACCGCTTTATGTATCATGACTGCCGTAGTTCTTCTGTTGCTTCCAGGGATCTGGCCGCAAATCTTGGTACTTCTATTTTCCGCAATTATTGGCAGCAAGTTTTTGACCTCACAAGACATCAAAACCGTTCCATCAACACACAAGATCTCCATAACACCGCTCGTTATTTTCGTTGCGCTGTTGGTTGGCCTTCCTCTGTTCAGTGCATACTCTCAAGGTATTGAGGTATTTGGGCTGTTCTATCAAGCTGGCAGCTTAGTATTCGGTGGTGGTCATGTGGTACTTCCATTGTTGCAGAATGGTATTGGTGACCAACTATCCCAAGATGCGTTCCTAACCGGCTATGCTGCCGCACAGGCTGTACCTGGTCCTATGTTTACCTTAGCGACATACCTAGGCTATGTATTAATGCCATCGGCACCAATTACTGGCGCTTTGTTAGCGACAATCGCCGTGTTTTTACCGGGCTTCTTATTGCTACTGGGTGTATTGAAAAACTGGCAGGCAATTGCAAGTAAACCATTAGTTGCTGGTGCACTTACCGGTGTGAATGCAGCCGTAGTCGGATTACTACTTGCGGCTCTGTATCAGCCAATCTTCACAAGTGCAGTGAGTGGCGGTTTAGACTTCGCTCTGATCATCGTAGGTGTGTGGCTATTGAAAACGGTCAAGATGCCAATCGTAGGGCTTGTCGGAACATTTATGCTATTCGGCGCTATGACTGGCTTTGTTCACTAAAAAGCCAACCAAAGCAAGAAGTTAGTGAATAGCTAACTTCTTGCTTACGACTGAACGGCAGGAACCGCCTAGCCTTTAACTAGCAGGTTTGATTCCATGGAAGTTAAAAAACAAATTACAATCAATGAGCGGGATTGGGCTTAGTGGCCAAAAAGAGTGTTTATTATCAGGGAGGTAATACTTTAAAAAGGCGATCAAATTATTGCAGGGGTTAACGTGCTCTCTCGCCATAATGTAATCGTAGTTCCACCCCTTTTTCACACCAAGTTTTCTTGTCGTCATATAACGGCCAACTTTCCATGCAATACCTGGGTCTGTAGGAATCAAAATGGACAAAGTGCCGCCCGGCTTTAATACCCTAAGCCATTCTTTAATCACAAGATGAGGCTCATAAAGGTGTTCCAATATATGTGTCGCAATAACACGATCAAAACTGTTACTTTCAAAGTCTAACGCTCGTGCATTCGTTACATTAAAAACGAGCTTGTCATAATTACTCGTGTTACTGAGTTGCTTTTTTGCCACTTCAAGTACGGCTGAATCACCATCACTGACCGTATACTCGTCAAAACTATGCTGAACATGTCTCAAGTGTTCACCCGTTCCTGAGCCCACTTCTAGTACCTTCGAGAAATGCTCCTTGTTACTGAAAGGCTTCTCACACGCTATATGACCAGCCCTCATCACATAGCCTGTTGTACTGCTTTCGTAGACTCGCTCGTCATATTCATCACTGAAACGGGACAAATATTCGAGCCACTCTTTATCTTCATCCTTGTTTGTTCTCATTCCTAAATCCTACTGAGATGGCTTATGATCGTGACTTCTTAATATCGAGAGAATCCTCATCTCTCGCCTACCACGTGACGCATTGTCGAGTATCAAACCGCAAAAAAAAGACATCACTGCGATAAGTGCAATCGAACTAGACAAAATAGCTGTCGGGACTCTTTCAACAAGCCCGGTATCAATAAAGTCGATAATAACTGGAATCCCTAACCCTAATGAGATAAAGCAAAGCAACATCGACAGAGCACCGAAAAAAAACATCGGCTTTACGTCTCGTAACAGGAACAGAATAAAGTTGAGGATTTTTATCCCGTCACTCAATGTATTCAGCTTACTCGCAGTGCCTTCAGGCATTGAGTGGTAATGGGTGGGGGCTTCTTTGATCGACATATTATGGTGCAGTGCATGTACGGTTAGTTCTGTCTCGATTTGAAACCCATCACTGAAAATAGGAACCGTTTTTACAAAGCGGCGACTCATCACTCGATATCCAGAGAAAACGTCATTCAATTGGGCATTGAAGCCTTTATTTATCAGGGTCGAAAACATCTTATTACCAAAAATATGTCCTGCAGGATAAGCCTCAGAAGAGCGCTCTCGACTGCCAATGATCATATCGAGCTGTTAGTTGTTCAATAAGTGTAGGGCTAATGGAGGCATCGTAGGTGTCATCACCATCTGCCATGATGTAAATGTCGGCATCAATATCTGAGAACATCCGTCGCACGACTTCACCTTTGCCCTGACGATATTCATGGCGCACAACAGCGCCCGCTTGCAGCGCCTCTTTGACCGTACCGTCTGTAGAATTATTGTCATACACATAGATAGTCGCACTGGGTAATGCGCGTTGAAAATCAGCCACCGTTTTTCCAACAGCTCCGGCTTCGTTATAGCACGGGAGTAACACGGCAATGGTTTGATTCTTCATGAACTCTCCCTGACTCGAAATACTCGGTACCCATTTTCAATATTGTCGTACACAACATCTAACCAAGTTGGCGTCTCTGAGCTGTACAGCTTATTGATAAGTGCCTCCTCGCTCGCCGAGTCCTTTAAAATCGCCAAATGCGGATCATTACCAATAACAATGATATCGATGCTTTTCTCTATGATTTTTCTTTCGGCTAAGCTCAGATCTTCCTCTAGCATCACTTCAATAAGAAATTGGTTCCCAACAATATTTCTATGGTAAGGAGCAGCAATAATTCGATTATCCGTCTTTGCCAACACTGGAGCCCCCGTTTCTATCCCTGAGAGTATGGTGTGCGAATTTATATCGTTATCTTTTAAAACCTTATAGATATTCAATGATTTCTCTTCTTTATCAAGAGTAGTTGTAATTTCTTCGGTTGGCGACAACGCCAGAATGACAAAGGCGACCGCTAATGGTGCTCCAGAAATAATAACGGTCGCTTTTATGATCGAGGAACGGATGTAATCTGCTAACTGAAGGACAACATATGCTTGCAGGGGAGCCGCTAGCACAAAACACAACCTCATGACTCTAATCTGCCAAAAGATCGCAAGGGCTAAATTGAACAGAAAGATGAGATACAAAATTGTGCAGTGGTCGTTTTTGTTCTTAAACAGCGGATATAACGTGGCAGGAATCACTAGCAAAGCGTAATTCTCTATCGAGAAAAAACCATGACTTGTGACGTATCTAACGATCGATTTCGCTTCTGTCACTTGGTCTAACCAATACACTTTAAGTATCGGAGGGTAATCAATTAACAATGCACTGCTAAGTGATGGATAAAGCACTGCAACTGGTATAAAGAATAAAACGGCAAGCGATACGAACAGTAAAACCTTTTGCAGCCAACTTTTATCTTCACTCATTAATCGGTGATAAACATTAACGAAAAGCCAACCACAAAAGAAAAGGATGATGAGAACAAATGATATTTCGTCGTACTTAAAATCAAAAAACTCATCGTAAGGGCGATTTAATAAAACCGCACAAATCCCAAACAGAGCGGAACACGCATACAACTTAGAGATATAGCCAAACCACTCATGGCGAACAAGGCCGGAATACACGGTGTAAATCGCGAAAAAAACATGAATAACAAAACATTATCAAGCCCCGTCCATAAAGATAGAGAAAGCAAGATAGATTGCGCATAAACACGCCACGCATGACGCAACTGCCCAGGATTCAATGGCGTTAAAGCTAGAAATAGGGCCGCGAAGACCAGCTGAATATTATGATGATCAATAGAACCGGGTAAAAAATGGATAATTGAAGGCGAAGAAATCGCAAACATCATGCTAATAAAGCGATATTTGGCACCGAAGAAGTGGTCAGCTAGGTAAAAGCATGACAGCGAAAAAAGTAGCAAGTAAAGCAGGGGGACAAGAGAGATGGATATTGTATAAGCAAGGTGATCATCGACGATAAACAACAATGGAAAGGCAACAAGCGACAGAATTAGATCAGGGAAACGAGACCAATGAATAACAATGCCATCAGCAGCATTAAAATTACTCATTGGCTCTAAATACCAATGACCAGTTGCCATCCAATCCTGAAATTGAACGAAACGCATATAGTCGTCATTGTCATTCAGGTTAAGGGCTGAAACACTCTCCCATTTGTAAATAAAGATTACAGTGGCACAAACTAACCAGATGACAGAGATGACAATGGTGTCTTTGTTAAAACTCTCACTTTTAGGCGACATGAATATCCTTTTCATTGAGCCAAATTTTAAATGACTATTGCTCCATCTCTCTCACTTCCGCTAATGCCCTGTTCAAGTTTTCGTTCGCAACTCTGTAGTACGATGGTTTCTTGTCTATTGCTTGCTGCAGATAAGGAACCGCCTCATCAGGCTTGCCTTGTAATATTAGGAAATAACCTACATTATTCAACGCTTCAGGTGTATCCATATGTCGCATGAACATATTAGTGGCTTTCTCAACATCACCGGAAGCCAGATAGATTAGGGCGAGATTATTTTGGGCCTTCTCGCTATTTGGCTCTAACTCTAGAGCTGAACGCGTGTACTGGTACGCTTCTTTGTAATTGCCGTACATATAATGGGAGTAACCCATATTCAACAAAGCTTTGAATGAGTTTTTGTCTATCTGCAGTGACTTTTTGAAGTACTCTTGAGCTATCTGATGCTTACCATCAACATCTTCTAACACACCAATCCCCATATATGCCGATGCAGGAGACATACTATCAACCTTCAAGCTAGCCACTTCACTTTGGCTTAATGCTTGGTGGTTTTTAATCGTTTCACTGCTTTTCAAACGGACTTGGTCGGCATTAATCGCTTTAAAGAAATAACTTCGACCTTCATCCGTTCGTCGCTGCTTCGTATACAATACGCCTAACTCCTCCAGTACCTCGGTATGTGCTGGATTGAAATCTAAGGCAGCCAAATACGCTTTCTCGGCAAGCGCCGCGTTGCCACGGGATGAATGGATTTTACCTATGGTAAAGAGCGTTTTGTCGTGAAACTCTTGCTCAGGAAAAGACAGTGAGCGGATGTATTCGTACAAGGCTAGATCGATGTTGTTGTCTCTTAATGCTACGTCACCACGCATGATCGCTTCTTTCTCACTCAAAGGAGGGTCATCATTCGTTAACGTATCTATCGGTTTACCCGAATACAGTTCTGCATCAAATTGATTCTTTGGTTCATCTGATGATGCACAACCAAGTAGTAGTATTGGTAAGAAAAGTAGAAGGAACTTATTGTATAACATCATAAACTTGCTCCCGGCGCACTCAATGCGTCCATTACGATAAGTAGTCCAGGGCCAAGTGCAACAATGAAAAAACAAGGCCAAATAAAAATCAGCATAGGAAATAACATTTTAGTGGGTATTTTCGCTGCCACCTCTTCTGCTGCTTGCTGGCGTTTATCTCGAAAATCTTCCGTATAATCACGCAGCGTTTGCGCTAAACTCCCACCCATTCTGGAGGCATGAGAAAGCAAAGATACCAAGCCTTCAAGCTCAACAAGACCAGTTCGCTCGATGAACTGTCTAAGCGCATCTGGCATGGTTACCCCCGCTTGTATCTTGGCAAAAACCGTATCTAATTCATCTGCAAGCTCTGGTTGAGAGACGTACAGTTCGGACGCAACACGCCCAAGGGCCGCATTAAAGCCCAACCCTGACTCAGTACACACAACAAGAAGATCAAGTGCATCAGGCACTCCGTTTCTAATTTTCTTCTGGCGCTCTTTTTGCAGCTTATTTAGCACAATATTAGGTGTAAACGTTCCAAGAAAAACACACGTCATAATCAATAAATTGTTGTAACTACCACCCAAGGAGATGTAATAAACCATAAAAGCGGCGATCACTCCTACTAAGCTCGACAGCACTTTTAACGCGTAGAAAACAGACAAAGCATTCTTCTCATGAAATCCTGCGTGCATCAGCTTTTCTGAGTAGGTTTCATTGTCTTTTTTTTTCCCTTTACTAAGAAAAGGACTTAATGACTCTAACGTATTAGAGAAGTCATAGGGCTTTTTGCCTCTAACCTGCCCGTCTTCAGATATCTGTCTAAGTTTTTTATCTAAGGGGGAGCGGGCACCTAAAAATAGGAACCCTAGCGTTAGTGTTAACAAAATAGTAGTGAGCAGAATCATCGCATAGATAACCATCTGAGAGCTCACTCCAAAGTCAGCTAACATCTGCTCCCACACTTCAATATTTAATAGGTCCATGGCTTATATCTCTATGCTAATGATCTTTTTGATCCATAAGGCTCCAACAGCCAGCAGCACTATACCCACACTAACCATTGATAGGCCCCTAGGATCTTGGTAAAGAGGCTCAATGTATTCAGGGCTGGCAACTCTCAAAGCAAAGAACAGCCCAAAAGGAGACAGTGTTAATATCCATGCCGATAGTCGACTTTCAGCCGAGAGCGTCTTCACTTTTCTCTCTAACTTAAAGCGAGCTCTGAGTACTTCTGATACTTTTTGTAGGTTCTCAGACAAATTGCCCCCAGTCTCTTTTTGCAGCATCACAGCACTAGAGAAGGCCAGCATTGAAACCGTTGGTACGCGTTCAGCCATTTGCAAAATAGCCAAACGCAGGTCATAACCATAATTTAGTAGGTTATACGTGTTCTTAAATTCAGTGCCTATCGGATCTGGTAGTTCTTCACCAACTTCATTAAAGGACTGCACAAGCGGCTGCCCGGCTTGTAATGCTCGGCGGATGATGTCTAAAGCCTCAGGGAGCTGCTCTTCAAACCGAGCCATTCGATAAGTCACTCGATTCTGCACATATAGGTAGGCGACAACCCAAACAAATATGAAAGCTGCAACACAGATAAACCACACTTGATTTGTCATGATAGCTATCAAAGTCAGCGCAAGTCCGCAAAGAGTAACAATCGACAAGAAGCGACTTAGTGCGACTCTGATGCCAGCCAACTCCAACATTTTTTTCAAGCTAGCAAAATAAGGGACCACAATAAGCTTGCGATCGATTGGGGATAAGTCTTTGTTATAGTGTTCTTTTAACAAAGACAAACTCTCTTCATCAATATTACGCTGCGTCTCTTTTAAGCGGCGAGATAACTCTTTATGCTTCGCTTTTTTCCCCGCAGCAGGTAGCAATAGTGCTTGGGAAATAAACAGTACCGCGATGAACAATAGTGCTAATGAAACACTTACGTTATCCATAATCTCTCCTTAACTGTGAGTTTCAGTAAAGAGTTCGAAAGGCAGGTCAAGACCACGCTTAACTAGCTGGTCATGATATTGAGGTACCACACCCGTTGCGGTGTAGTAACCGAGGATATTGCCCTCTTCATCAATACCTTTACGTTGGAATCGGAAGATTTCCGACATCGTAATTACCTCACCTTCCATGCCATTGATCTCTTGGATACTGACCATACGGCGCTTACCATCTTCTTGACGTTCCATTTGAACTACCAAGTGAATAGCTGAAGCAATTTGAGCTCTTAAGTTTTTAGTCGAAATATTCCACCCAGCCATTGAGAACATATTCTCAACTCGGCTTAAGGCATCACGAGGGGTGTTCGCATGTATTGTCGCGAGTGAGCCATCATGACCCGTATTCATTGCGGCCAACATATCGACCGCTTCGCTACCACGAACCTCCCCTACTACAATGCGGTCTGGTCGCATACGCAGGGTATTTTTTACGAGTTCACGCTGGCTGATCTCTCCTTTACCTTCTAAGTTCGCAGGACGCGTTTCTAGACGAATTACATGTGGTTGTTGAAGTTGAAGTTCGGCTGAATCTTCGATGGTGATGATTCGTTGATCTCGTGGGATAAAGCCAGAGAAGATATTTAACGTGGTCGTTTTTCCCGAACCAGTACCACCAGAAATCAATATGTTGAGTTCGCCTTTAACAGCAGCTTCAACAAATTTAGCCATTTGAGGCGAAACTGAATTGTAGTCAATTAGGTTATCCATCGTTAAACGATCAACTGCAAAACGGCGGATAGAAACGGAAGGACCATCAAGTGCAAGAGGAGGGATAATAGCGTTCACACGAGAACCATCGACTAAACGGGTATCAACCATAGGCGATGCTTCATCGATTCGGCGCCCAACCTGGCTTACGATGCGGTCGATGATATTTCTTAAGTGGCGATCATCAAGAAAAGTATATGGCGTCTTTTCAAGTTTACCTCTTCGCTCGACATAAACGCTTTTAGGGCCGTTGACCAATATATCTGAAACGGTTTGATCAGCGAGTAAAGGCTCCAACGGCCCAAGGCCAAAAACCTCATCCTCTATCTGCTTTATAACCCGTTTTCGCCCTTCAGCACTCAGAGCATGACTCCCATCCTCCGCCATTAGTTGTAAAATGGCTTCATGTAAATCAAGCTTAGCGCGCTCTTTCTCCAAGCTTGAAAGTAACCCTAAATCTAGGGTTTCAAGCAGCTGCTTATGAAAGAAATGTTTGATTGATAACTCTTGTTCCAGCATTTTTCGAGCTTCATCAATCGCCTTTTCTTTTTCTACATTAGCTTCCAAATTTCGAGAATGACTAGAGGTATCAACACTTGATAAACGCTCAACAGGGTTGGCATCTTCTGAGTCATGCGAAATTTGTTCTACTCTTTTTTCAAACTCTGGGTTTATATTTTTTCGTTTAAAGAACATCACAATCCCTCGTGTTCACTATTCATCTACTCGTTATGAAAACCACTTTTTCAACCAGCCTTTTTCTTCTTGCTCTGGTGGTGAAAGAACATGAGACAAATCGATGATAGAGCGAGTAATTGAGCTTTTCTTTCTCGACTGAACTAACGGTTGCCCCAAATTGGCACTCTCTAGTGCTACTTTAAAATCATTAGGCATTAGGTGGATGTCGTGATTGCCCACCGCCTGCTCAATGTCTTTTAACTTTATAGAATGTCGCTTTTCGTAACGATTAAGGATTACCTCTATTGCGTCGCTTTGTAAGCCGTACTCAAACTTCAGAGACCTAATTAATCTGCTTGTGTTTTTTACTGACACTAAGCTCTGCTGTAAAACCAGAAGCACTTTAGTTGCTGGTGATATAGCAGACGCAAATACATGATCTAACCCTCTCGAGAGGTCGATCACCACATAAGGATAAAAACGGCGCAATATAGGAAGTAGTCTGCCTATTTTCTGTGCCTGTTCGAAATCATCAGCATTGTTTTCATGCTTGAAACTTAGAACATGAAGACCAGATTCATGCTTATTGACCAAAGTGCCTAAAGATATTTCGTCCAGATCGTTGGCACTATTAATTGCATCAGAAACACTGTAGGTAGGAACAATGTTTAAGTAATCAGGAATAACCCCAAATTGAAGGTCAATATCGAGCAAAAGCACTTCATTAGGGTGTTGACTGGCCATTTCAATGGCAGTGTTCAAGGCCAGAGTCGTCGCTCCCATTCCCCCTTTCGTATTCAAAAACAAAATAAACTCACCATAATTCGAGTTTTCAAGTTTTTCTGCCGCGGTCTTTTTCAACAGAGGGAGTAAATCAGGGAGCATGACATTGTGCGACAAGAAATCAGATGCCCCTAAGCGAAGTGCTATCTTTAACGCCCCATTATCACTTTCATCTCCCAGCACCACTAAAGATAGATTCTCGTCCTCAAGTGACAGATCATACCCTTGTAGTTCAACCATTTTTTGAGCCCAGTTCCCATTGGCCTCGACAAAAATAAGCTCAGGAACATCAGCACTTTTTAGATATTCCTCACTCATTGCCGCGAGTGAAAAAGCCGTCACATGCACATTCCGGCACTTCTTCAATTCGTGACTCATGTGCGAATGAAAAGCCTCAGTGCTGTATATTAACCAAACCTTTAAGTTTGTTCTCAAACGCATAATGTCACCCTCATTAGGCGTTATTTGAATTGCTTCCCCCATACATCAAACTCCTGTACTAGATGACTTCGGGACATCGATTCTTAATGTCAGAATCTGCCCTAACAACCCCTAAACTTTCAGCAGGTAAAATTGTTTCGAATGCAGGGGCAGCAAGAAAACCATTGTTACCTAAGAAACTTAGGTTGCTAATAAACTGAATGCCGTAGCCGGTCGCTCTGGCACGTACAAACTTAATATCATCGAAGTTATCTTCGAAATCTGATGCTATCTCCCCTCCACTAGCATCAAGATAAGCCACTTCTAAATTAGCACCAGAAAACCCAACAAGTGGGATCTCATCCACCACCAATGCACCGATATTATCTCTATCTAAGACGTAACATACCGTCGCTAACCTCGCCGCTTTCCTTGTCGCTTCACTGACCATTTGTAGTGAAAATATATAAGCACCAAATGCCAATATCAGAAAAATCAAAAGAAAGATTAGCCATGACACTAAGGTAAACTCGATAATCGCTAGCCCTTTAATCCGTCCTTTTAGCCTTTTCATCACAGCACCCTCATAACCGAAGTAACACTTAATGGAATGGCAAAACTCTCTGTCGTAAAAGGGATAGATAAAAAATGCGGTACATAATCATAGGTAACACTCACCCGTACATAGCTATCACCAGACGGTTGAGAAACAGTGACATCTGCAGTAGTTAATGACGATAGTACTGCCGTGCCTACACTGTTTTTGCCATAGACCACCACATTCTGAATTTCCGACGTTGGGGCTATCGTGCCACCAACAGTCCCATAAACCTCACTAACCGCATAACGCGCTCCGTTTTGCACGGACTTAGAGATAACATTGTAATGAATCAGTATATTTCCGAACTCAAGCACCAAGACCATAAAGAACAGCAATACGGGTGTGGCAAGTACCACCTCTACAGCTGCAAAGCCACTTTGTAATTTACTTAACCGTTTCATAATCAAGACTCCCCACTATCAGGGTCCTTATACAAAACAATCCTATAAGTCCCTTCTGTTGTAGAGGTCGAACTACCAGCCCCACCTGTCACACTGCAGGAGTGAATGAATTCACCAAATACGGCAGGTGTTCCTGAATTATTTGTCGGCGCTTTTTGTAACAAAAAGAAGCAACCAACTTTGTTCACTGTAAAGTCAGTGGCACCACCACTTTTACCTGAACAATCCACCATAGGTATGGCTAAAATCCGACGCCATGCGACACCATTAGACGCACAACCGCTACCACCACTAGCAATACATGCATTGGTGTCAGCCTCATATTGTGCATAACTGTAAGTGCCATCAAAATCGATTTCACCAGTACTCGCATCAATTGTTATTTCGTCTGTAGGCTCCGTTGTTACATAATCTGAAGGGTAATCAGAGGCTGATAAACCGCCGCCATAATCACCAAAACGAGTATTTAGACCATCACCAGTCGGACCTACCGTGCCACCCGGCTTCGTTGTAATGTCTTCACCAATTTTAACCGGCTGATCATAACTGCCGCCTAAACCTTCTTTTACCGTTTTACCACCGGACCCAAAATCAAGAAGGTGGTAATTACCGTTCCCCATTTCAGATAAGCTACTGTCGCCTACCTTTAACGCATGAACAGTGCCAACTTCATAACCAAAAACACTGGTTATTTCCTCACCAGTAACATCATGGTATCCATCTTCTGGTGAGACATCATTATCCGACGTGCCATCACCAATACACACACCAATTGGCACAACATTATTAACAACGACCTGACCAGAACTAGGGCCAGCAACCGCACTCGCCGAAACGGTTTTTTCTAATCCAAACATTTGAATGAAAAACTCATCCATATCCAAGGAATCGACACGAACACGCACATAAACATCATCATCTGCACCGAACGTTGCTGTTCCTGTAAAATCCTTAGGATCATTTGAATAATCAATGTTTACAGAAGCCGTACTAAAATCAAATTCATGATTACCTGTGGCGGCTGCCATAGCATTTAATGCTGTGCCAACCTCTGCATCTACGGCATCTTTATCCTTACTATTGTCTAAAATAGTTGCGGCAGCTAGCGCAGCAGAATCGACTGCATTTTGTAACCGCGTTTTATTCACAACCATATGGTTGATATCGACAGCTAACGCTGAGACAGCTAAAAAAACCAACAAAGCGGCTGTAATCATGCCTACGACTAAGCCTTGTTGCTTTTTGGGGCTTTGTGATACTCGATACAACATGTGAGTACCTCCAGATTTAGTTAAACTCTTCTAGGATCTGGCTACTACTGCTTCCGGACAGATCATTTTCACCTCTGCCCACATATCGGTCGTAACCAGCCTGCATCCGCTCCCCTGTACCGTCCGGTACTTCGAGTAGATTCTCTTGGGTCGCATTAGGGTTATATGTTTGTTCTGTTTTCACTAGTGCTACTGAATGCCCCAAACGGGCATCATTAGCACAGCCAACTAGCACCATCACGAGAAAGACCATCATTATTCTAATCATATCTATCTCCTTACAAATCATGACCAAATGAGCCTTCACTACCGCCGTCGGTTGGCGATACGGCCTGTGCTGATTGAGATTGCTCTGAATTGGATTCAGACGGTTCAGCAATGTAAGCGCTTCGGCCTAACAAATAATATTCCAAGTCATTAGGGTCGACGAAAGCATCTGTTGGTAATGTCACTTTCGTGCGGTCGATTGGCTTGGCAAGCCTTGGAGTCACAAGAATAACCAGTTCGGTTTCGCCAGATACATACTCTTGGCTGTTGAAAAGCTGCCCTAAAATCGGCACATCACCAAAGCCTGGCATCTTGTTGCTGATATCTCTCACATTCTCACTCAGTAAACCTGCAATACCGATAGTCTGGCCATCTGCTAACTCAAGTGTTGAAGATGCACTACGACGCGTAACAGGTGGAATGAAGTAAGTCGCGTTGGTAGTACCAGGATCAATCGTTAGCGAGCTACTATTCGCAATTTCACTCACATCAACAGCCAAGTTCAGGTTGATTTTTTTATCACTAAGAACCGTTGGGATGAATTTCAGCCCTACACCATATTCTTTGTATTCAATGGTGATGCCGTCTTCATCAGGCACAGGGATTGGGAACTCTCCGCCCGCTAAAAATTCAGCTTTTGAACCACTTAACGCGGTTAGATTCGGCTCAGCCAAAACTTTGGCTACACCATTCTGCTTTGCAACATCCAGAGCAAAGGTAAACAATGTATTGCTATCGATAAAAGAACCTAAAATCCCATAATCTGTTGAGGTGGGAATATCAAAGATCGGTGTAGCACCTAACACACCTGCAGGCACAGAAGATGCACCCCATGAAAAATCAGAACCACTTGTTTGTAAGAAATGGAAATTCGCATCAAATTTACGCACTAAGCTTCTCTGCACCTCTGCAACCGTGACCTCTAACATCACTTGCTGAGCACCGCCGATCGACATCAAGTTGATAACCCCTGTCGCCGCAGCTTGTTCACTACCACTCTCTTTTGACTCATCTGCGGTTTGCCCAGATGAATAGGTTTCTGCAATTCTCATCGCGACATTCATCTGCTGCTGGTTGCTCACCTGACCACTTAACAACAAACGATTTTGCGCACTATGTACTTCGATAGTTTCATCAGGAAGGAACTCATATAACTTCGCCTTTAAACTATTAAGATCATGAGTAACCTCAATATTGATAGACTCAATCAACTGCCCTCGAGCATCCCAAGCCATTAGGTTGGTCGCACCTAATTTATTGCCTATCAGGAATAGCTCGTTAGATTTAAGCATCACAATATCAAGAACGTCAGGATCACCGAGTGACACTTTACTTGCCTTGCCCGATAAAACGACATGCGTTGATTTATGATGAGGTACCGTAACTGTTTTTCCGGTTTGAAGAGCAGCAAAGCTCAATGTAGAAAAACAAATTAGGCTCAGAATAAACGTTATTATTGTTTTCATATCTCACCTCAATCCTTGACGCGAACACTAGATGCTTGAGTACCTTTGATAATGGTTACACTTGGTCTAGGTACGTATCGGCGAACCACTTTTTTCTCTACTTCGTGAGGGTTTCTCAAAGTCAGTTGAATACTCCCCTTACTCTTTGCCGTCAGTAATTTTTCAGCATCTTGAGGAGAAACCTCTAACGTCACAGCTCTCACGATAATAGGACTGTTTTCTTTAGTTCTGGCGGTTTGGTCTACAGCTAACACCTTAATATCTTTTAATACTGTTCGAGTTGACGCTGAATTTTGGCTATAGGAAACGGTGTTTAGAATATCGACCTTGTTCCCTGGTAAGAGGAAACCCGCGACACCAATCACGTCATCAACTCGGATCGTTACCGCTCGCTTATTCTCAGGGATCAATGCCGCTAGCGTGGAACCCTCACCTGGAACAGTGAAGCGCATTTTGTGGAGAACCTCTCCGGCATAAATGGTATTCGCAACGACTTTGCCAATGAGCTCTGAAGTATCGGAGTAGTTATTCTCGTTAATCCAATCGACTTCCATCAACTTCGTGGTTAGAAATTGCTCTTCAATAATCGTTCCAGCTTCAATTTCTTGTGAGGCCACAACTACAGGATGACGCTCCACAGTTTCAACCTCGACAGTTGGCTGTACTTGATCTTCCATCCATTGTTTAGCAAAAAAAACAGCCGCTAAACCAAATACTACGGACAGTAAAAATAGTAGGAAAACTTGACTCTTATTCATGTGTTATTCCTCATATCC
The DNA here is from genome assembly GCF_022398115.1 of Vibrio sp. Isolate22. NCBI lineage: Bacteria > Pseudomonadati > Pseudomonadota > Gammaproteobacteria > Vibrionales > Vibrionaceae > Vibrio > Vibrio sp. Isolate22. Next base: position 231,435 of record NZ_JAKEUW010000003.1, read on the forward strand.
ATCAGAGGTAAAATAAACTTCCCAAGCCATGGAAAGAATATCGAATGTGATAACAGGCGGGAGTTGCTCAAATGAAAGAATATCTTTACTTATACCTACGAGATCTTTCGGCAAGCAGGGGAAAAGTGGCACTTTGTATAAAGTGTGCATTTGGGATAAACGTTCAAAGAAACCGTCTTGAAGCTCTACCTCTTTCTCTGCGGCAACGTTCATCCATAACGCTTCGTAGTCACGCTGCATAAGAGGTTTAAATTCAATTTTGTAACCTAAACGGCGCAAAAATGCGGGGTCACTTATTGTTTTGGGGTTTAAGTTGGTAGAGAAGGCAAGAGTTAACACAAACGGCATCGTAATTTGCTGACCGTTAGGCAGCGATAGATAATCAAAAGCGTACTCCATCGGCACTATCCACCGATTCAGTAATGTATCTACGGGCATAGGTTGACGGCCAAGATCGTCTATAACAAAAATTCCATTGTTTGCCATCATCTGTACCGGGGCTAACCAGACTCGACTGTTTTCTGAGTGATTCACCTCAAGCATGTCCATGGTGAGTTCACCACCGACCTGGATATTCGGTCTCTCACAGTTAAGCCAGCGCTTGTCGTATTGATCTTTTAGCGAGATAGCTTTGGTACTGCCGTTTCTATCCAAAGGTTTATGGTGTTGTGCAGAAAAAACCTTGATGATATTGCCAAGCGCATAGACGGCATAAGGAATAAACACCGAAGTATGCAAAGCGTTGACAATACGGCTAGCCACAAAAGTTTTACCAGTACCAGCATGCCCATATAACAAAAGGGCTCGCCCTGAGTTTATTGCAGGACCTAGGACGGAAATCATTTTATCGATGCCATAGACATCACTTAGCGCCGCCTCGACATGTGGACGAGTCACGAGCTCAGCCCTAAGGTCTTGCAGCTTGACCACCTCACTATATTGCTCAAGAGAAACTGGGGCTGGACCTAAATAAGCATCACGCTTGAAAGCCAAGTCGGCTTCTTCTAGTCCTTTCTCTGAGAGAGAGTAACGAACATGACTATGTGATGCAGATGAGAGGGAAAGGTCTGAGGTAGGTTGAAAAACCTCAATTAGAGATTTTTTTCTCAATACAGCCAAAGCGCTTTCCACAATATGAGTCACAACACATATGTAGTTGGAAAGTTCTAAGACATCTGATTTAGGGTACGCAGATAAATGCTTAAGTACGAGATTTTCAATCACGACTTCAGGGATTCCCAACATATCAAGTGATGTTGGGACAACAGGAGCTGATATTTGCGGTGTTAACGTTGTTGAAGCCGTATGCCCTATAATATCCATTATATTATTCCTCTCCACAAAGCTTACCAACAACAGCTTTAATTAAAATAGCTATACATCGCTAATCCTATGACAACAGAGGGGGCAAAAGGCATTGTCACTTTATTAAAATATCGACTATGAAAACTAGTTCCCTTATCTTTTGTTGGTGGTACACCACTTAACAAAATAAGTTTATTTTGGAAGTAACCTTTGATACTGATACTACTCGAATTAGCGTAGTTATACAGTAAATAGAAGGTCCCGATCATCCCAGAAGCAAGCAAGATAAAGTACGATGCATCAAGTATTTGTCCCCACCCAAGATACATTCCCACAACGCCCAATAACTTTACATCACCTGCAGACATTGCTCTCATAAAATACAAAAGCAAGCCAAACCCAAAAAATATTACAAAACCAGCTAGTGACGTTAAAAATAAGCCCAAAGTATAATTACTATCAAACATTGATAATAAATAAACAAAAAAGAAAAGAATTAATATTTTATTAGGTATACGATGCTTTTCAACATCGTATACCGAAACTGCAATTAGTAACGCCCAAAAAGCAGAAGGCTCATTAATCATATTTTCTATTTATACACTCGAAATAATACTCTGGAACTTACTAAGTAAGGCTGCTGCCATCCCAGAGAAAACTAACCCAACAGCAAGGACAAGCGAGGCAGCACCAATCACATATTCGACCGTAGTTAACCCCGATTGCCGTCTCAGTTTATTATTGTTCATAGCTTCAACCACTAACCTACATTGGCAACAATAGCGTTTAATTTATTTGCCAGAGTATTACCAAGGCCAGAAAATACCGTTGTTAAGCCTAAAACCAATAATGCTGCACCGATTACATATTCGATTACAGTCAAACCTTCTTCATCTTTCATGAATTCTTTGCAATTATTCAAAAACTTACCCATGACAACCTCTCCTTGATTTGCATAACAGGCTTTGTTTACCTGTAAACTAAATCTAGAGGTGAGTCACACATTTGGTTAGGATTTTTTTGCCATTTACTTGCACTTTTTTGTTGTACTTCTAATCTCTGTAATAAATACCTTATTTCTAAATTTATCGCATCTGCTGACCTATATATGATACAGGTTTAATAAAAATGGAATTAATAACACCATTACTATCAGATATAGATAGCGAATTTAATTCAATTATTATTAAAAAATTAGTCGCTACTTTCCTGTAGAAAATTTTAAACAAGATATATCTATTATCAGTAACTTAGATGTAAGGTTGGTGTTCTTTATTCTAAATAGAACAGGTAAACTTCAATTACTTACCATGGCACTATCTATTTGTGAAAACCTCAATAATAGAATAATTATAATTTGCTCGGTTCCTATACCTAATATCGTTCGAAATCATAAGAATGTATTTTTCATTATCGAAACAAGCAGTAACCACCTGACCGGCTCTTTCGAAGAATTAAAAACAAAAACAGAGCATATTTTCGAACCACACTTTGATATTGATAGGGATGCAAATAATAACAATCAGTTGCCAGCTAAGCTCTTTGCCTCTGAGGTCGTCAGTTTTGTCATGGATAACATCAACAAAGAGATAAGAGAAACCGAGATTGCAGAGAAATGTCACTGTTCAACCACCTACTTTTCTAAGAAGTTTCATCTACACTTTGGAGTGAGCTTTCGGGATTTCGTGTGTGATAAACGAATCTTGTTAGCCAAGAAACTCATCGAAGCAGATACCGAATCAAAAATAGCCGTCATCGCTTACCAATGTGGATACAAGGATGTGTCATATTTCTCAAGAATCTTCAAGAAAAGAACTGGCGTAACGCCTGCAAGTTACAGACGAGCCTGCACGGATAACAGAAAACGCTAATTTTACTCCCTAAAAGAAAAAATCATGGTACATTTAACATGATTTTAACAAAAATAACTTAGCGAAAAACATGGAGTTAGACAATGATTCAGCCTAACGAGTTTAGCCAAGAACAAGCAACAGCTCTCCCTACACCCAATGATATGATTCTTAAATGGGCAGAAGAACGCCCAAATGAGGTCTATTTAAAGCAAATTATTAACCGCCAGTTTGTCGAGTTCACATACAAAGAAGTGGCTGATAAAGCACTAAAACTGGCGTCAGCGCTGGAAGCACTTGGTGCAGAACCCGGCGACCGAGTCGCGCTTATTTCTAAAAACTGTGCAGAATGGTTTATCTGTGACCTTGCCATGATGTTAGGAGATTTTGTCAGCGTCCCAATCTTTCCTACCGCAGGTGCGGATACCATCCAATACTGTATTGAACACAGTGAAAGTAAGATCGTCATTGCAGGTAAGCTTGATGATCCGAAGGCGACACAACAAGTACTTGATGACAACCCAAGCTTAGCTAGCATCTCGCTACCCTATGATACAGCGCCAAAGTGTAAACACACATTTGGGCAACTCATCAATACACATGAACCAACCACTAAACGCCCTCAGCATCACGATGACAAGCTTATGTCTCTTGTTTACACATCGGGTACTTCTGGCTTACCAAAGGGCGCAATGCTTACGTACGGTGCCTTTACGTGGTCAGTTCAAAGGCTGATCGATCATATCGGTATCCAAAAAGATGACCGTCTGTTTTCTTACTTACCACTTGCCCATATCACAGAGCGTGTCTACATCTTTGGTTCATCAGTAATGGGTGGTGTTGTTACCGCATTCCCAGAATCTCTAGACACCTTCATTGATGATGTGAAGATGCAGCGTCCTACTCTGTTTATTTCTGTCCCTCGTTTATGGACCCTGTTCCAACAGCGCATCCAAGATAAACTTCCACAGAAAAAACTGAATATTCTGCTGAAAATCCCATTCATTAATAACATCATCAAGAAGAAACTTGCTGATGGTTTAGGGCTGGATCAAGCTCGCGTTCTGGGCTGTGGTTCCGCACCAGTATCACCAGCGCTACTTGCATGGTACGAAAGCGTTGGTTTACACATTACCGAAGCGTGGGGGATGACAGAGTCTTTCGCTTACAGCACATTAAACTATCCATTTAGAGCGGATAAAATTGGTACGGTTGGTAACGCAGGCCCAGGCATTGAACTTAAGATTGCCGAAGACGAAGAGATTTTAGTTCGTGGTAAAGGCCTGTTCTCTGGCTACTACAAAAATGACATTGCGACGCAAGAGTCGTTTAATTCTGAAGGCTGGCTACACACCGGTGATATTGGTGATATTGATAGCGAAGGCTACCTCACCATTCGTGGGCGTAAGAAAGATACCTTCAAAACAGCGAAAGGTAAGTTTGTCGCGCCAGTGCCAATCGAGAATAAACTCTTTGAATACAGCCGCGTAGAGATGATGTGTCTGATTGGCCTTGGCTTGCCTGGTCCTATTCTGCTTGTTGTCCCACATGATTTCCCTAACTTCGATCGCGCTCGCTACGAGAGAACGACTAAGCGAGTGATCAAAAAAATGAATGAGAAGCTCGCGTCTCATGAGAAGATCAAGGGCGTACTTATGATCAAAGAACCATGGAGTATTGAGAATGGCGTGTTAACACCGACGCTCAAGATCAAACGCCATGTGTTAGAGCAGAAGTACCACGAAGTGGGCCACAATTGGCCAAAAGACAAACTCGTAGTCTGGGAAGAGTAAAAGAACGAAAAGGAGCCACAATGGCTCCTTTTTTGACGATAAAGATCGCACTTCGAGGCTAAAAGTAGGCGGCTTTGATGAGCGTTACGGGGATTGAACGGCTTTCGTTGATCGATATGGAAGCAAGCTTAAATGGTCTGATAATTGATGAGATGAAACTGATATACTGAGAGCAAATAAATGACGAGTGAATCTCATGACACAAGCAAATAACCCACTGCACGGCATTACACTGCAAAAGCTGCTAACAGAATTGGTAGAACATTACGGTTGGGAAGAGTTGAGCTACATGGTAAATATCAACTGCTTCAAAAAAGACCCAAGCATCAAATCGAGCTTAAAGTTTCTGCGTAAAACAGAATGGGCTCGTACTAAGGTAGAGCAAATCTACATTGATTTGAAACGTTAATCCCTGTCTGCTCAATCAGTCCCGTGTTGGCAATAATACGGGGCTATCTCGCATCTCGTATCTGGTGTGACCCCATAAAAGTAGACACTTAATACAGAGTATTAAGTGTCATGAAAGTAAAATCACAAAGACAATATACAGACGAATTTAAACGAGAAGCTGTTCAGCGATCCCTCGACTCTTCTGATACCGTTAAGTCAGTAGCACTATCCTTAGGGATATCGCCGGTGCTACTTTCTAAATGGAGATGCCAAATGACGTCCAAGAAGACAAATTCCCTCCCAATACCTAACCAAGGCCCCGAAAAATCCGTTGCACAATTGGAGAAGGAGATCCGCCAACTGAAAAAGAAACTTGAGATGGCGGAGCTGGAGATTGATTTCTTAAAGGAAGCGAAAGCTTTCTTCGACAGCCAAAAAGAATAAGATTCGAATATATCCTTAAGAAGGCCAGTGTGAAGCTCCCCGTTATTTGCTTATGTCGGTGGTTAGACGTATCGACTGCTGGTTATTACAAGTGGCTTACGAGGAAACCCTCGAAGCGAGAGGAAGAAAATGAGTGCTTAAGTAGTTACTTAAGGAGAGAGAGCCAAGCTCAGCATGGTATTCCAGGTTACCGAAAACTTTGGGAAGCAGCGGTCGCCAACGGTTTTATTTGTAATAAAAAGCGAGTACAGAGGCTATTATCGCTCTTGCGCTAGCAAGAAGCGATATGGACGAACGCTTAGGCAAAATACACTCATACCTGCTTATAATATTCTTGCCCGCCAATTTAGGGTAGATAAACCGAATAGAGTTTGGGTATCAGATATAACTCAAGTGCGCTGTACGGATGGCTGGCAATACCTGTGCGTCGTTTTGGATTTGTTTTCACGTAAAGTGATTGGCTGGTCGACAAGTCGAATAAACAACGCAAAGTTGGTACTAAAAAGTCTGAATAAGGCTTGGGAACAAAGGCAGCCCTTAGGTCATGGACTCTTGTTTCACTCCGATCAAGGCATTCAATATCGAGCGTTGGAAACGATCCGCTGGCATCGTAAACGCAAGATTAAAATCAGTATGTCGAGGAAAGGAAACTGTTGGGACAATGCTTGTTCTGAAAGCTTCTTCGCGCAATACAAGAAAGAATGGATGAACAACTTAGGAGAGATCTCGCGTCAAGAAATGACGATGCAGAGTCGAATCTACATTGATACCTATTATAATCCAGTAAGAAGACATGGGACTCTCGGTAAAGTGAGCCCCATGGATTTTGAACTAATCAACTAAACCCCTGTGTCTACTTTTTAGGGGCCACATCATATCTCGTATCTCGTATCTCGTATCTCGTATCTCGTATCTCGTATCTCGTATCTCGTATCTCGTATCTCGTATTATGATTCCCATAAAACAAAAGCCCCGCAAGCTTTCACTTGCGGGGCTTTCTAGTTAATTTAGAAAAGAGCTAATTACTTACCAGCTTCTTTGTCTGCTTTAACTTTAGCGATTACTTCGTCTGCCACGTTTGTTGGACATGGAGAGTACTGTAGGAATTCCATAGAGAATTGACCACGGCCTGAAGTAATAGTACGTAGGTGACCGATGTAACCAAACATTTCTGATAGTGGTACGTCAGCTTTGATACGTACGCCAGTAGCGCCAGCTTGTTGATCTTTGATCATGCCACGACGACGGTTAAGGTCACCGATTACATCACCAACGTGATCTTCTGGAGTGAATACGTCAACGTTCATGATTGGCTCAAGAAGTTGTGCACCCGCTTTAGGCATAGATTGACGGAATGCGCCTTTCGCTGCGATTTCAAATGCGATTGCAGATGAGTCAACTGCGTGGAAGCCACCGTCGAATAGTTCTACTTCAACATCTAGAGTTGGGAAGCCAGCAAGAACACCGTTTTCCATCATAGATGCGAAACCTTTCTCAACTGCAGGCCAGAATTCCTTAGGAACGTTACCACCAACAACAGTTGAAGAGAAAGTGAAGCCAGAGCCAGCTTCGCCTGGTTTGATACGGTAATCGATCTTACCGAATTGACCAGAACCACCAGATTGTTTCTTGTGAGTGTAGCTATCTTCAACAGCTTTCGTGATTGTTTCACGGTAAGCTACTTGAGGAGCACCTACTACAAGGTCAACGCCGTATGTACGCTTAAGGATATCTACCTTGATGTCTAGGTGAAGTTCACCCATACCTTTCAGGATAGTTTCGCCAGTTTCTTCGTCAGTCTCAACTTGGAAAGATGGATCTTCTGCAACCATTTTACCGATCGCGATACCCATTTTCTCAGAACCGCCTTTATCTTTTGGAGATACAGCGATAGAGATTACTGGAGTTGGGAAGATCATTGGCTCTAGAGTACATTCGTGCTTCTGATCACATAGAGTGTGACCAGTTTGAACGTTCTTCATACCAACAACAGCGATGATGTCACCAGCTTGCGCTTCAGTAAGCTCGTTACGCTCATCAGCTTGCATCTCAACCATACGGCCGATACGCTCAGTTTTACCAGTTGCAGCGTTAAGGATTGTGTCACCCTTCTTCATGCGACCAGAGTAGATACGGATGAACGTTAGTGCACCGAAACGGTCGTCCATGATCTTAAACGCAAGAGCACGTAGTGGCTCATCAGCAGATACTGTAGCAACTTCACCAGTTGGCTCACCAGTTTCTTTGTCTGTTAGAGGCTGAGGATCAACTTCCGTTGGAGCTGGTAGGTAATCTACTACAGCGTCAAGGATAAGTTGCATACCTTTGTTCTTGAATGCAGAACCACAGAACGTTGGGAAGAATGCGATATCACGAGTACCTTTACGGATACAACGCTTGATGTCTTCGATAGAAGGCTCTTCACCTTCCATGTAAGCTTCCATTAGGTCATCGTCTTGCTCTACAGCAGTTTCGATTAGCTCTTCACGGTATTGCTCAACGTCATCAACCATGTCCGCAGGAACATCTTTGATTTCGTAGTTTTCAGGAAGACCAGTGTCATCCCAAACGTATGCTTTACGGCTTAGTAGGTCTACAACACCAACGAATTCATCTTCGCGGCCGATTGGTAGAACCATTACTAGCGGAGTAGCGCCTAGAACGTTCTTAACTTGGTCAACAACGCGGTAGAAGTCAGCACCCATCCGGTCTAGTTTGTTAACGAAGATCAGACGAGATACTTCTGATTCGTTAGCGTAGCGCCAGTTAGTTTCTGATTGAGGTTCAACACCACCAGAACCACAGAATACACCGATACCGCCATCAAGTACTTTAAGAGAACGGTATACTTCAACTGTGAAGTCAACGTGTCCAGGAGTATCGATAACGTTTAGACGGTGATCATTCCAGAAACAGCTTACAGCTGCTGATTGGATAGTAATACCGCGCTCAGCTTCCTGTTCCATGAAGTCAGTCGTTGATTCGCCGTCATGTACTTCACCAGTCTTGTGGATTTGACCAGTTAGCTTAAGGATACGCTCAGTGGTAGTTGTTTTACCCGCATCAACGTGCGCGAAAATACCAATGTTTCTGTATTTCGATAAATCTGCCATTGTCTTACTCTGTTAATAGGATATAAAATGCGCGCAGAGTATATCACAATCTGTGAAGACTGATAGCTTTGCATGCATTTGGGACTAAAAAACTTTGCCTTTTCCTAACATTTAGAAAAAGGCACGCTGTAGAAACAATCTAAATGATTGTTAATTATAGTGCTAACCTCAAGCCCAATCGGCGTTCAAGTTAGACTGAATTGCTGCTGTATAGATTAGCTGAAGTGAGTTCAATTACAACTCATCAAAAGCATTAATTGCCTCTGATAGTTTTTTCACTCCGTGGATTTGCATTCCTGGGATACCACCTTTCGGCATATTAGCTGCAGGAACAATCGCTTTCTTAAAGCCGTGTTTAAATGCTTCATTCAAACGTTCTTGCCCGCTTGGTACAGGACGAATCTCTCCCGCTAGGCCTACTTCACCAAAAACTACGACATCTTTAGGTAATGCGCGGTCTCTGAAACTAGAAAGTAATGCCATAACTAATGCAAGGTCAGCACTAGTTTCGGTTACTTTAACACCACCGACGACATTCACAAACACATCTTGGTCAGCCATTTGTAAGCCGCCGTGTTTATGCAGCACCGCGAGTAATAAAGAAAGACGGTTTTGCTCTAAGCCTACGGCGACACGGCGAGGGTTCGCCAACTGGGAGTAATCCACCAGCGCTTGAATCTCAACAAGCAGTGGGCGGGTACCTTCCCATACCACCATTACTGAACTGCCTGACGTTTCTTCTTCGCCACGAGACAAGAATATAGCCGATGGGTTGCTGACTTCTTTTAGCCCTTGGCCAGTCATCGCAAACACACCCAGCTCATTCACTGCACCAAAACGGTTTTTATGGCTGCGTAATGTTCTAAAACGGCTGTCTGTTCCGCCGTCTAACAAAACTGAACAGTCAATAATGTGCTCAAGTACTTTAGGACCCGCCAGCGTACCATCTTTAGTTACGTGTCCAACTAGGAAGATTGCTACATTATTCTGCTTAGCAAAACGAGTCAGTGCCGTCGCTGATTCACGAACCTGAGCCACGCTACCTGGCGAAGATTGAACATCAGCAACATGCATAACTTGGATGGAGTCAATGACCATGATCTTAGGCTGTTCTTTTTCTGCTACCTGACAGATCTTGTCTACATTGGTTTCAGAGAGCATCTTTAAGTGCTCTTTTGGCAAACCAAGACGTGAAGCACGCATCGCGACCTGCTGTAACGATTCCTCACCGGTTACATATAAAGTAGGAAGTTGAGAAGAAAGTAGACACATGGTTTGTAGCAGTAGTGTCGATTTACCCGCACCTGGGTTACCACCAATCAGAATCGCAGCACCCGGTACTACACCGCCACCAAGTACGCGGTCGAGCTCTTTAAAGCCACTACTAAAACGAGGTACTTCCTGTAGATCAATTTCCGACAGGGTTTGAACGCTAGACTCGGTCGCGCTACCTGCATAGCCGGTTAATCTTTCATTGCGTGCTACCTGAGGAGAAGCGGCTAACCTAACTTCGGTAATTGTGTTCCAAGCACCACACGCATTGCACTGTCCTTGCCAACGTGGAAAGTCAGCACCACAGTCATTACACACATAAGCTCGCTTTGCCTTAGCCATAAAACCTCAATAATTTACCCAGTTACACAATGATGTTGTCAATTTGTGACTTATTTGACCGTACGGGTGCAAATAAACGTTGCAGTCATACCACTTATATTTAAAGATCGATTTAAACTAGTCGATAACATAAATGTACCGTCCATTCTAACAAGAAAAGTATGCAGCAATCTGAAATTCTATCTGTAGCAGAGCGTCTTATCCCGGCTTATCACGCCGAAGATTTCGAATTCCTTCTTTCTCAAATGACAGAAGGTGAATCGCCGTCTCTGAAACTACTCGTTAAAATGGAACTGAATCGTATCATGGCTCCGTGTACAAAGAGCATTGATTTACGCGGACGTATCGATAATGAGTGTCGTCAATTCACACTCGATGGCCGAAAACACTGGCTCGACGACATCGCTTTAAATGCCTATCAACGTGGTACAAAAAAATTCAAAGGCTACACCGAAGGTGCTTGGGAGCTAGTTATGGCGCCACGAATTCAGCCTCTGCGTAGTGTGGTTAAGAGTGCGTCTCAAAGTAATCAAGGCATCACCAGTGCCAACAGCCCCTATGAAGCCGAAGCTATAAACCTTGGTTATGACTTAAAGCGCCAAGAGAACCGACTCAAGATAAGCTCACAGGTTGAAATCACCACCTCTAAAGGGCAAAGCCTGCACGGTGTTACGATTGATATCTCACCTTCAGGTGCAAAATTCAAAGTACCGAGCGCCTTTCGTTATAACCTAGGCGAGATCATTAGCGTGAAGTTCACTGAATTGGTGGAAAAATCACTCGAAGCCGATGTAAACCAAGCAGTTGAATTTCGCGTTCTAGGTATTGATGATTCTTATGAAAACGACGCGGTTAAATTCCTAAGAACCATCAAGGTAAGCGACAACAATATTGTGGCTCGTTTGCTCGATGAGTCTTTAAATAGCACCAGTAAGAAAACCAGTCATGAGAACCAAGATAGAATCATTCGAACTCGCACACGAGGTATCGAGCACACCTATCTAAAGCATACTTGTAACCTTCCCCTATTTTTCAGTGGTAGTGAACTCAAGCTCGCCTTGCTTACGGATAACAACCATCCGCTATGGCAATACTGGCATGACGAGCGAAACCAACAAGCTCTCGGAACTCTGTTCAACGAGCAGCGCATGAACTTACTGGCTAAACCCGGTGTGAAAGGCACCAGTAATGTTATCTACTCGTTTACTCACGAACATCAAAATAAGACGCTGTTCTATTCGATGATGTTACCTGAAGCGACTCGTGAACAAAGACAACTGTTCTGGCACATTGGTGGTAAGCGTAAAAGCTGGAAGGCATTCAAGTTCTCTGTTTTTGAGTTATCAGAAACAGAGCGACAAGCTTTAGCTAAGCATTCAGACACGCTAGCGCAAAGCTCAGCACAACTGACGCATTGCGGTATCTTGCAAGAGATTGGCGCTCACGAAAGTGCCGCGGATTACCTATTGAGTGAAAAGCCTCGAATTCCAAGCAGTGAATTGAACTGCTTCCGTCACTCTCGTGCTGTGGTTGGTAACATACAAAGCATCTACTTCGACTCACAAACTCGACGTAAAGAGCCTAGATATCAATTTAAGTCTCCGTTGCAGATCACCTCACAAGACGGCGCAGCGGCAAACGGTCACACCTTAGATATCTCGAAACGTGGGTTGAGCATTACTCTTGAGCATCCGATGATACTTAAGATCAATGACCCAGTGATCGTAAACTTTAATGAGCTACAGCTTTACGATAAGAACCTGCCATTAAGCACAGTGCCTTACCACGTGATTCGTGTGAGCCCGAATGGCCGTAATGTCCAATTGGTGATTGCTGAGAACGCTAAGACAATGCGTACCATCGCGTTCCTAAATGGGCTTATCGATCAAAACCAAAGCAAGCTAATTAAGAAGAGAGAGATACTACCAACGAACTCCTTGCTTGAGTCGCTGCACAATATTTTGTTGAGCAAGATGGTGAGTACTCCTATCTTCATTGATAAACCAAGCTCAACACTGCGCTGTAAGATCATTGGTGTGAATTTCCCGCTGAATAAGCACCTGACTCTACTGGCGAAACTGGGTCACAATCAAAAGTTCTCATTGGAGCCTATCTTTAAAGGCCACACCAACTCGCTACTGGCTGAACCACTAAAGAGAATTGAAGGTGCAGAGCCTAAACACCACGACGTTTATATCGCTGCGGTGAAATTTGGTGACAAAATTCAATCGGTACACACTAAGCTGGTGAAGGACTTTGCCTCGGCAAAAGAAAGAATCTTATTCATTAAGAAAGCGCAGCACTTAGGTGATGTGTATGTACTTCGTGTTACGACCGCGCCAATCTTTAATCCATTGACCACCTTGTTCCAATCGGATTTAGAAGAGCTTGCCCGTATAAGCATGCACCAAGCGAAGAAGCTAGAAAACGAGATCACCGCGTTTATCGGTTATGGTGAGATAGAAGACATTACCGACGAAGTATTGATCCGATTGGAGCTGACTCGCTAGTCACAATGCCCCGTAATATCCAAGCACCATAAAATAGAAAAGCAGGCCCTGTGCCTGCTTTTTTGTCTTTGTAATATCACACGATTAAATAATCATGCTGTTGCGAACCGTTACGGTTTCGCCTGCCAGCTGATTTTTTGTTGCTTAGCCAACGCGCCAGACAGAATACACAATACCCCGCCCAAGCCAGTATAACGTACAGCGGTTTGAGCTTGTTGCTCGACTTTTGGTTTAGCATGGAAGGCAATACCTAAACCAGCAGCGCCCATCATCACCAAGTCATTCGCGCCATCACCGACAGCCACAGTGTTATGCAGCTCCAGCTCATACTCTTCAGCCAGTTCGACTAAGATATCAGCTTTGGTTTGCGCAGAAACGACATCACCCAACACTTCGCCAGTCAATTTACCCTTAACAATTTCTAAAGTATTCGACTGAGCATGATCTAGGTCTAGCGTGTCTTTTAAGTAATCAGAGAAGTAAGTAAAGCCACCCGATGCGATAGCGGTTTTCCAACCCAGTTTGTTAAGCGTATTCACAAGCCCCACTAAGTCAGGCATGAAAGGCAGTGACTGGCGCACTTGCTCTAGAATCGACTCATCAGCACCTTTCAGTGCTCCAACTCGTTGGCGCAGGCTTTGTTCGAAATCTAACTCACCTTGCATAGCACGCTCTGTAATTTCAGAGACTAATTCACCTACTCCAGCGAGCTTGGCTATTTCATCGATACACTCGATTTGAATCGCTGTGGAATCCATATCCATCACGATCAAGCCTGGCTTAGATAAATCTGGAACTTCACTAAGGCAAGCATAATCAAGCTTCAACGCTTGTAGGATTTCTTCATGCGCTGGCGTTAGGTTGCCAGACATCAATGCCACTTCGTAATGCCCAACTTTCCACGTATCTAAAATGGTGTTGTAAGTGCCAGTGAAAAAGTCGATGTCGTCGAAAGATTGCGGAGATAGGTACTCGCCGAATACAATCCAGTTGGCTTTAGCTTTAGCGAGTTGAGAAGCGAAACGAGTCTCGGGGAGTCGAGTTAATAATGTGGTATGCCTTTTCATCGGCAGGTATTTCTGAGCGTCCATGTGTATGATTCCTAATTAACTATGCTAAACGTTAACCTATTGCAATTTGAAAACGCAAGTCTCAATATGTCTTAATCATAACATTTGTTTATTTCTGGCCCTGTGAAACATGAATGAATCATTGTTCTCAATACGTAACGCTTTGCGAATGTTAGCCCTCATTTTGTTGGCTACTATGTTCGTCGTTACGATTAAAAATACGGTCGTGATCAGTAAGGGTAACGAGAAGATCCAAGCGAAACAGCTCGAGACACTTACCAAGCTGCTTATCTCTCAAGCTTCCCTTTCAGCCAGCAAAATGATCGCACAACAAGACCAAGAACGACTGCTTGATCTGACCAATCAGCTATCTCAAGATCGACTAGTATTCGATACCACCATCTATGATGCTGAAGGCATACGCCTAGCTTCGAGCGAAAAGGCACTTTCAGTTCGTGAGGTGCTTGGCCTAGATACGCCACTTTCCACCGCGAGTATCGGCAGACAGCAGCTAGTAGAGCCAATTTACTCGAAAGAAAACACCATCATTGGTTTTATCCGCGTTACCTTTGAGACAGGTAAAATGACAGCAATATCGGATCACCACTACCGCAAAAGTGATCGCTACATGATCGGTATGGTATTAATGGGCTTCGTCAGTGGTGTGCTGTTTATTATGTTGATTCGTAGAAGGCCGACCAAATCAGGCGAGAACTTACTTCTGAAAAACGTAAACTCATAAATAGCGCATTTACGTTATCCAATAAAAAGCCCCGAAGCTCAGGCAGCACCGGGGCTTTTATTTATCTGTCGATCTATCTAATTAGATAAAGCCTTACGCCTCTTGGTCACCAAGAAGCACAGAATCTAATGCAATTACCATCATGTCATTGAAGGTCGTTTGACGCTCATCTGATGTAGTTTGCTCACCGGTTTTGATATGGTCAGAGACAGTACAAATCGTTAGTGCTTTCGCACCGTATTCAGCACAAACGCCGTAAATACCAGCCGCTTCCATCTCTACACCAACAATGCCGTATTTATCCATCACCTCAAACATTTCAGGGTCTGGCGTGTAGAAAAGTTCAGCTGAGAACAAGTTACCGACTTTCACGTCAACACCGCGTGCTTTAGCTGCATCTTCTGCCGCGCGCACCATCTTGTAGTCTGCAATTGCAGCAAAATCATGGCCCTTGAAGCGAATACGGTTCACTTTAGAGTCAGTACATGCACCCATGCCGATCACGACATCACGAACTTTGATATCTTCGCTCACTGCACCACAACTGCCGACACGAATGATTTTTTTCACACCAAAGTCTTTAATAAGCTCAGTCGCGTAAATAGAACAAGATGGAATGCCCATGCCGTGTCCCATTACCGACACCTTACGACCTTTGTAAGTACCGGTGTAACCAAACATGTTACGAACGTCGCACACTTGAACCACTTCTTCTAAGAAGGTTTCAGCGATGTATTTAGCACGCAGCGGGTCACCAGGCATTAGAACTACGTCAGCGAAATCACCCATTTCAGCATTAATATGTGGAGTAGCCATTGAAAATATCCTTAATCTCAAAACAAAAAAAGAAGAGAGAGGTTTCCCCTCTCTCTTAGTTAACTATTATAGGAAGCTTGTGCCGTGTCCCATTGGCGATGTACCAAAGTATGACGCTAAGCTTTGACCGATATCAGCGAACGTATCGCGACGGCCTAGAGAACCGGCTGGAACCTTCTGACCGTAAACAATCACAGGGATGTGCTCACGAGTATGGTCTGTACCTGGCCATGTTGGATCACAACCGTGGTCTGCAGTTAGGATAAGTACATCATCTTCTTTCATCATATCGATGATTTCATTGATGCGACCATCGAAGTACTCAAGTGCCGCTGCGTAACCCGCAACATCACGGCGGTGGCCGTAAGCTGAGTCGAAGTCAACGAAGTTAGTGAACACAATCGTGTTGTCGCCCGCTTCATTGATCGCTTCTTTTGTTGCTTCAAATAGCGCTGGGATACCTGTTGCTTTGGTTTTCTGAGTGATACCACAGCCTGCGTAGATATCAGAGATCTTACCGATTGAGTGAACGTTACCGCCCTTCTCATCAGCAAGTTTCTGCAGGATAGTTGCCGCTGGTGGCTCAACAGAAAGATCACGACGGTTACCAGTACGTTCGAATTGACCTTTACCTGGGCCAATGAACGGACGCGCGATGACACGACCGATGTTGTACTCTTCAAGCTCTTCACGAGCAATCTGACAAAGATCTAGCAAGTTCTGTAGGCCAAATGTCTCTTCGTGACACGCAATCTGGAATACAGAGTCCGCAGAAGTGTAGAAGATTGGTAGGCCAGTCTTCATGTGCTCTTCACCTAGATTATCTAGGATCTCAGTACCAGATGAGTGGCAGTTACCTAGGAAACCAGACAAACCTGCACGCTCAAGAATGCGATCAGTTAGCTCTTTAGGGAAACTGTTCTCTTTGTCGGTGAAGTAGCCCCAGTCAAACAGTACCGGTACACCCGCAATTTCCCAGTGACCTGATGGCGTGTCTTTACCTGAAGACAGCTCAGCAGCGTGACCGTAAGCACCAATGATTTCTGCGTCTGCATCCATACCAGGAGCAAAACGACCTGTAGACTCTTTATGAGCCATCGCTAAACCTAGTTTAGACAGGTTTGGTAGCGTCAGAGGACCTTGACGATCGGCATTGTCAGCAAGACCTTTATCACAATGGTCTGCGATGTGACCCATAGTGTCTGAACCTACATCACCGAATTTGTCTGCATCCGCTGTCTCACCGATACCGAATGAATCTAAAACTAAAATAAATGCTCTTTTCATTTTCTTCACCAACTTATTGCTCTTTGCACCAGCGCTTTTGATTATCGGTATACGCGAGGTATACCGATAGCGGTTATTTACACGTCTTCAGAACGAATCTGACGGTAAACGTCTGGTGTTGCTGTATATTCTCCGCCCACAGTGATTGCATTTTGTAATGCCGTTGCAGCTTCTTGCCACTGTTGTTCGTTGCGAGCATGAATCATTGCTAATGGTTTCTCATCGCTTGCCACTTCGCCAAGACGAATGAAGCTATCGAAACCGACTGCGTAATCAATGCTGTCCGTTGCTACGCGACGACCACCGCCCATACCAACTACAGCCATACCAATTGCACGAGTATCCATTGCTGATACCACACCGCTTTCTAGCGCGTACACTGGTTTAATAATTTCTGCTTTTTCTAGGTAGTTATCGTAGTTTTCTACGAAGTCTGCTGGACCACCAAGACCCGCTACCATTTTACCGAAGCACTCTGCTGCTTTACCGTTATCTAGTACTGCCATCAGTTTTTCGCGCGCTTCTTCTGAATCTTTTGCAAGGTTGCCAAGTACTAGCATTTCAGCACACGATGCCATCGTAATTTCTAGCAAACGTGGATTGCGGTATTCACCCGTTAGGAATTGAACCGCTTCGCGAACTTCTACTGCATTGCCCGCAGAAGAAGCAAGAACTTGGTTCATGTCCGTTAGGATTGCAGTAGTTTTAGTGCCAGCACCGTTTGCTACTGCAACGATAGATTTCGCTAGCTCTTCAGACGCTTCGTAAGTCGGCATAAATGCACCTGAACCTACTTTTACGTCCATCACTAGAGAATCTAGGCCAGCAGCCAGTTTCTTAGATAGGATTGAAGCCGTGATTAGCGAGATATTGTCTACAGTTGCTGTGATATCACGAGTCGCGTAAACACGCTTATCAGCAGGCGCTAAGTCACCTGTTTGACCGATGATAGCAACACCCGCATCTTTAGTTACTTCACCGAACACATCGTTGGTTGGTGTAATGTTGTAACCAGGAATAGATTCAAGCTTGTCTAGCGTACCGCCAGTGTGGCCAAGACCACGACCAGAGATCATTGGAACGAAACCGCCACATGCTGCCACCATAGGGCCAAGCATCAGAGAAGTTACGTCACCAACACCACCAGTAGAGTGTTTATCAACGATTGGGCCATCAAAGTTCATGTGGCTCCAGTCGATCACCATGCCTGAATCACGCATTGCACACGTTAGTGCGATACGTTCTGGCATTGTCATTTCGTTGAAGAAGATAGCCATTGCGAATGCTGCAATTTGGCCTTCAGAAACCGTGTTCTTAGCTACGCCTTGAATGAAGAAGTTAATTTCTTCAGCTGTTAGGACTTCACCATCACGTTTTCTGCGAATAATTTCTTGAGGTAGATACATTAGTGCCTCCCAAACTCTAGTGAGTATGGTTTGTAGGGAAAAGAGGTAATATGGAGTGACTTAACGTCACTCCATCAAACAGACTTTTAAAGGATTAGTATGCTGCTGGATCAGCAGTTTCGTCTGTCACTTCTAATGTATTAAGAAGGTTAGTTAGTAGGCTTGAAGCACCAAAGCGGTAGTGCATGTTGTCTGCCCACTCAGCGCCTAGTAGCTCATCAGCCATTGCTAGGTATTGTGCTGCATCTTCAGCGGTACGTACGCCACCTGCTGGTTTGAAACCTACAGTTTTAGCTACGCCCATGTCACGGATAACTTCTAGCATCATGCGCGCGTACTCTGGAGTTGCGTTTACTGGCACTTTACCTGTTGAAGTTTTGATGAAGTCAGCGCCTGCTTTGATACAAATCTCAGATGCTTTCTTGATCAGTGCTTCTTCTTTAAGCTCACCAGTTTCGATGATTACTTTCAGTGTGATGTCGCCACATGCTTCTTTACACTGTTTAACTAGCTCGAAACCTACTTCTTCGTTGCCAGCGATTAGAGCGCGGTATGGGAATACTACGTCTACTTCGTCTGCACCGTATGCTACTGCTGCTTTTGTTTCAGCAACTGCGATTTCGATGTCATCATTACCATGAGGGAAGTTAGTTACAGTCGCAATACGTACTTCTGGAGTACCTTGCTCACGCAACGCTTTCTTAGCTGCTGGGATAAAGCGAGGGTAAATACAGATTGCAGCTGTGTTGCCCACTGCAGTCTTCGCGTCGTGACAAAGCGCTACAACTTTTTCAGTTGTGTCGTCGTCATTTAGCGTAGTTAGGTCCATAAGTTTAAGTGCACGTAGAGCTGCTGCTTTTAAATCGCTCATTTCTATCTCCGATCAATATATTCAAATAGTTAACTACTTCGCCCTCCATCCAGTATAGATGGATATTTTAGTAATGCTCAGTAGTCACAAATGAACGGACTTGGTTCCCTGAAGACTTGATAACTTTCGCTATCAATTGCAATCCTTGTCACCGCACAGTACCAGTTTGGTCTATGGCACAACAAATCAGTCATGTTGTGTCTAACATCTATAGCGTATCGCTAAGTTTGGCTTAATCCCAGAAGAATAACTGCGGACGAATCCAAGCGGTTACTTTCTTGCCAACAAGAGACATCCTATCCCTTGAGCCTATACATTATAGGTATCCATTAATAAATTGTAGTGCTCCTTAGAACGCAAACGGTTTGTATCTCAAAAAAACATTCTAGGCCCACCATCGAATCAAACTCATATTCAGGTTCGACAGGCCTAAAAACAAAAAAGCCCCGCAGCAATCTCTTGCTACGGGGCGATATTAAAGTGGCGTCTATATAATCTAATCTACTTAATTAGAAAGATAGGAAGAAGCCAGCAATTGTTGCTGCCATCAGGTTAGATAGAGTACCAGCAATAACCGCTTTAACACCCATACGTGCGATGTCTTGGCGACGGCTTGGTGCAATACCACCTAGGCCACCTAGTAGAATCGCAATAGAAGAAAGGTTTGCGAAACCACATAGTGCGAATGCGATGATAGCTTGAGTCTTCTCAGACATCACTTGACCAGTCGCTGCAACAACTTGAGCGTTTTCACCAACGTATGGTACGAAGTTTAGGTATGCAACGAATTCGTTAACAACTGTCTTCTGACCAATGAAAGAACCAGCAATAGTTGCTTCTTCCCATGGAACACCAATGATGAATGCTAGAGGTGCGAAGATCCAACCTAGAAGAAGTTCTAGAGTTAGGTTTTCCATACCGAACCAACCACCGATGCCACCTAGGATACCGTTGATTAGAGCAATTAGACCGATGAATGCTAGTAGCATTGCACCAACGTTTAGAGCTAGTTGTAGACCAACTGATGCGCCGCCTGCTGCTGCGTCGATAACGTTAGCTGGCTTGTCGTCGCCGCCGTCGATATCGTCAGCGATGTTGTCGTCTGGCGTATCTGTTTCAGGCTTGATGATTTTAGCGAATAGTAGACCACCAGGTGCTGCCATGAATGACGCTGCAACTAGGTACTCTAGAGGAACACCCATAGATGCGTAACCCGCTAGTACACCACCAGCTACAGATGCTAGACCACCACACATTACTGCGAATAGTTCAGAGTTAGTCATCTTAGGAACAAATGGACGAACAACTAGAGGAGCTTCTGTTTGGCCAACGAAGATGTTTGCTGCTGCAGACATTGACTCGGCGCGAGAAGTACCTAGAGCTTTCTGAAGACCACCACCAAGAACTTTGATTACAAGCTGCATTACACCAATGTAGTAAAGTACAGAGATAAGTGCAGAGAAGAAGATCAATGTTGGTAGAACTTGGAAAGCAAAGATGAAACCGATACCGTCAACAGAGAAGTTAACTAGGCTGCCGAATAGGAAACCAGTACCGTCTTTACCGTAGTCGATTACGTTTGCTACACCAGCAGAGAAACCTGCAAGCAAATCACGACCCCAAGGGATGTAAAGTACGAATGCACCAAGTGCGAATTGGATAGCGAATGCGCCACCCACCGTTCTAAAGTTAATAGCTTTGCGGTTGTCAGATAGTAGTACTGCGATTGCAATCAGTACAACCATACCGACTAGGCTCATAAACAGGCTCATAGTTTATGACTTCCTTATTAGTTATTTATTGGCGTGTTACAAAATGGGGCTATAAAGCGGGGGCAATTATACTCATGCGACCACTAATAAAGTAATGCCGCCCTCACACTTTCGTAGAAGATTCATGTACCATTCACACGCAAATGTGACTCAAATCACAATAGAGATGCAATTTACGCAAACGATAAACAAAAACATTAGATTTTATTCACATATACCGAATGCGCGATGGCTATTTTGCCAAATTTGCGCTGCAATCGATTGCTTTGATTCTTTTCTAAGCAAAAAAAGTTCATTTAATATCGTAACTAAATATTTGGAATGATTAACATTTCCTTGATTTCCATAGGTTGGCATATCCGGAGCATCGGTCTCTAACACCAAGCTCTCAAGGGGCAATTTAGCGATGGTTGTGCGTGTTTTTTGCGCTCTTGAGTAAGTTATCGTTCCGCCGACGCCAATATAGAAACCGAGCTTAATCCAAGCCAAAGCTTGCTGTTCACTTCCTGAAAAACCGTGAATTACCCCACCTAAAGTAAACTTGTGTTGCTTTATTAGCTGAATAAGGCGGTTGTAAGACTTCCTTTCATGGATAATCAGAGGCAAATCAAACGCCTTGGCAAGTTCCATCTGTTGGATGAAAAAGCGCTCCTGCTTCTCCTGTTCCACATCCACAAAAAAGTCCAATCCACACTCTCCAATGGCCACACACTGACGTGTTTTTGAAGCGAGCAATTGATGGAGTTCATCAAATTGCACCGTATCCGCTTGCTCTAAAAAGTAAGGATGGAAACCTAATGCGTAGTAAACATTGGGGTGAGATTGCGCGACCTTTTCAAGCTTATGCCAGTTGTTTTGACCGATAGAAGGGATGAGTAACTTCTCAACTTGGGCCTGTTTTGCCTCTTTGATATACCCATCAATGTTCTGCTCATGGGAAAGACCTTGCTCAAACGCCTCAAAGTCCGCGTGGCAATGTGTATCAAATAGCGGAAAGTCACTTGTTTGCTGTGTCATCTTTCCTACTCTCAGCTTGCTGCCCTTGAGGATCTCGACGATAAGGTACACAGCTGCGCTTGTTTTCAGGTGTCAAACCAAGCTCTTCACACCACTTATCGTATTTCCTAACCCAAGCTTTTATCCAACCGAACATATTTACCTCATGTCTTTAATCAATGCTTACGAAAAACCAATACATAAAGCAAATCACTAAAATCACACATAAAAATCGTACCAATGCTCAACAATAAGCCCAAAAGCAATAAAAGTATAAATCTAATTTATACATCAACACTAGCTGGCTATATTGTTGAAAATCTCATCAGAACAAATAATAGCCGCACTTGCCAAGGAGGCACCAATAGCAAGACGCCTAATTAAACGACGAGACCCTACATTATGAAAGCATCACTCTTAGCCATTTCAATTTCTAGCGTGTTAGTTGCGCCAGCTTTTGCTACTGCTCCTCAAGTTGACGTAGAGCTAGCAAATCAGCAAACCCTTCAGCTTATTGATGGACAAATGAAAGCGGTAGATGCTTCTGTTCAGTATAAGTTAAACGAACAATACGCGAATGCAACTCCAGGCACGACAGCCACAATCGATGATGTTACTTACGAAAAACAATCTAACGGCACTTGGGCTACTGTTGGTGCGGTTTCGGCTGCGTTGGTTGCCGGTCTATTAAGTAGCTCTTCATCTTCTAACTCATCTGACAATGGCAATACAACTCCAGAACTTCCAGTTACTACATCAATGGACAGTGTTGGTACATGGAAAGTCGCAGATAACGATAGCGGCTACATAGTTACTATTGCAGGGCAAGACGCTTATGTAGATTCAAGCAATGTCATACTCAATAACGATGGTACTGCCACAATTATCCTTAACGACCGCAAGCTTACCTTGGGTGTTAATGGGAATGAACTTTACCGAGTAGATCAAGTTAGTCATCCGGACTTAGACATTCCAGACTGGGGCGATACGCCTGAATTTGGCAACGATATTATTGATCAAGGTTGGACTCGCGTCGACATTGGCGCTGGCGTTCAAGATTTCTACCGATTTGAAAAAGTGACGGAAGATGGCGTTAAAACCGTTGAGGTAAATGACCAACGTAAACACAACGGTGGTGTTCATGTCAGCGTTAATGGTGGTGATTGGAAGCACTTCGACGGCTCTAAGATTGCTGCAGCTAAAGACTTCATCGACGAGCACCTAAAGCCTGCTGATATGCCTCAACTATCGGACCCAGAATATGGTAACGGTATTGTTGGCCAAGGTTGGACTCGCGTCGACATTGGCGCTGGCGTTCAAGATTTCTACCGCTTTGAAAAAGTGACGGAAGATGGCGTTAAAACCGTTGAGGTAAATGACCAACGTAAACACAACGGTGGTGTTCATGTCAGCGTTRATGGTGGTGATTGGAAACACTTCGACGGCTCTAAGATTGCTGCAGCTAAAGACTTCATCGACGAGCACCTAAAGCCTGCTGATATGCCTCAACTATCGGACCCAGAATATGGTAACGGTATTGTTGGCCAAGGTTGGACTCGCGTCGACATTGGCGCTGGCGTTCAAGACTTCTACCGATTTGAAAAAGTGACGGAAGATGGCGTTAAAATCGTTGAGGTAAATGACCAACGTAAACACAACGGTGGTGTTCATGTCAGCGTTAATGGTGGTGATTGGAAACACTTCGACGGCTCTAAGATTGCTGCAGCTAAAGACTTCATCGACGAGCACCTAAAGCCTGCTGATATGCCTCAACTATCGGACACAGAATATGGTAACGGTATTGTTGGCCAAGGTTGGACTCGCGTCGACATTGGCGCTGGCGTTCAAGACTTCTACCGATTTGAAAAAGTGACGGAAGATGGCGTTAAAACCGTTGAGGTAAATGACCAACGTAAACACAACGGTGGTGTTCATGTCAGCGTTAATGGTGGTGATTGGAAGCACTTCGACGGCTCTAAAATTGCTGCAGCTAAAGACTTCATCGACGAGCACCTAAAGCCTGCTGATATGCCACAAATCGATCCCCCTGCGAAGCCAACTATTTCTGCAGGGTTAGAAGGTGACAACATTGTTATCACGGTAAATGGCAAATCTCAAACGACTGACTATACAGCAGAAGCTGATGATCGAGGCATCGTTCATATCAAAGATCGTCATGGAAACATTGTAGGTGAAGGCTACATAGACGAAGTAAATGGAACAGTCACTTTTGGCAACGGTATTGTTGTAAATGACCGAGGTGATGTGACACTTCCTCCTACGGTTAAAAATAACGTAAAAGACAAAGCCCAATCAATCGACCCAGCTAAGTTACAGAAAGCGAAGTCAGCTATTCAACAACGTTTGCGCGGCTAATAGTTAGCCCAAGTAAAACCATGTCACCCGGTAATCGCAAGCTCGATTATCGGGTGTCACTTATCTTGTTAGCTAAGGAAAGCGATTCGGAATTAAAATATGAAACGCATTCTATTAATACTAGCTTCCATCTTTCCTTTTCATTTATCTGCCAATGAAACCCTTGTTGAATCCATTGAGCGTTTTACGGATATTTTTTCCGTCAGCTTATCTCAAAATCCAGATAGCGAAAAAACCGTTGCTACTCTTGATATAAACTATCAAATCAATGACAAGTTGCGTGTTTTTGGAGAAGTTGATACTCAAGAATACTGGCAAGCAGGATTGGGATATTCATTCTGGCAGGGGGATACGTACTACACAGAAAACACAATAAAAGTAAGCGAACATGAGATCACAACAGGCATTTTTGTTGCCAAGTTAATTCATGAAAATTGGACACTGCTTGGCGATATTAACTACAACTATATGGATAAAGATTTCGAAGCTTGTCTTCCACACTTATGCGTGGAATATAAAGCCTCTGACACATTCGATTATAGTGCTGGCGTTCTTTGGAGCCCGATTCAATATGCTGATTTTCTTTACAAATTCAATCAAGAAATCGGATTCAAAAAAGATACCCAAGATTTTTACATCAAAGATGATACTGCAGCGCCCCCTGGATATATCAGAAATGAAACTAGGACCAACTTCCATTATCACGAGCTCGCTGTATTCTTTAATTTGAAGTACGTAAAACCGTCTGTCACCTATACGATATACCCTGAAAGTAAAAACTATGTTGAATTCGGCTTAGCCTTCGACTTCTAGTTGTTCAATAGTTCTTTTATCTTCTCTCGCAACTCTTGGTGCTGCCCATTAGTTTGATACTTTTTGTGATAGAAAAACTCGAATTCCACTGGGCGCATCGCAAATGGAGGTTCATGGATTTGTAAACCGACCGTTTTTGCTAGATGGATCATGCTAACCGGAACCGCAGCAATATAGTCCGTTCCCTTTACAGCTAAGATCAAGTTCGTTAGGTTTCGAACTTCAATTGCCACATCACGTGTGAAGCTCTTTTCAGAGAGAAAATCGACGATTTGAGTATCTTGTCGGAGTAATTTCAAGGTTACATGCCTAGCCGCAAGAAAATCATCCATAGAAATTTGCTCACGAAACTGACCAACCTCAGGGTCACTCATTAGAAGTAGCCTGTCTGTCGTTGCAAATTCAGACTCTAAACTCGCCTGTTTGGGCAAGCCAGTATCGACCACTAAATCGACTCGGTTTAGTCGGATATCCTCAACAATATTATCAACAGAAATAGGCGACTCGACTAACTGAACGCCGTTGAGCATAGGCATTTTGTGCAGAAGATTTGCCGGCATGTAAACCGTGAAATCTCGCTTTCTGGAGACCGCCCCCTCCATAAGCTCTAACGCGCTAGAGAGTTGCCCCGCTAACTTATGAGCCATCGAAGTGGGTTCAATTGAACGCCCTACTCTAACAAATAGTGAATACCCAACTACAGCTTCAAACCTTTTGATTGCGGCGCTAACCGCAGGCTGCGTTAGCTCTAATGATTCTGCAGCTTTAGTTATCGATCTTTGCTGATATACAGAGAGAAATGGCTTTACTAAGTTAAGGTCAAACACGCTTTACTCCATCAAAACGGTGTACTCTTAGTGTAACAAAAAAGCCGAATGCTATAAGCAATTCGGCTTTAATATTATTCAACAGTGTTATTTAGAACTGCTGCTATTAGTGCTCGCGCGTCGCTCGGAACTTAACGTCTGGGAAACGTTCTGACGCTAGGTTCAAGTTCACCATTGTAGGTGCGATGTAAGACAGGTTATCACCACCATCTAGCGCAAGGTTAGATTGGTTCTTACGTTTGAACTCTTCCAGTTTCTTAGCGTCATCACACTCAACCCAACGAGCTGTTGCAACGTTAACACCTTCGTAGATAGCTTCTACGTTGTATTCTGCTTTCAAGCGCGCTACAACCACGTCGAACTGAAGTACACCAACCGCACCAACGATCAGGTCGTTGTTCTGCATAGGGCGGAATACTTGTACTGCGCCCTCTTCTGAAAGCTGAACCAAACCTTTTAGAAGTTGCTTCTGCTTCAGAGGATCGCGCAGGCGAATGCGACGGAATAGCTCAGGCGCAAAGTTTGGAATACCAGAGAACTTCAGGTTCTCACCTTGAGTAAAGGTATCACCAATCTGAATTGTGCCGTGGTTATGCAGACCGATAATGTCACCTGCATACGCTTTTTCAGCACGTGCACGGTCACCCGCCATGAAAGTTACCGCATCAGAAATGCTAACGTTCTTACCTGTACGCACGTGGTTCATCTTCATACCTTGGCTGTAAGTACCAGATACGATACGCATGAAAGCGATACGGTCACGGTGTTTAGGGTCCATGTTTGCTTGGATCTTAAATACGAAACCAGAGAACTTCTCTTCTGTCGCAACAACATCACGCTCATTAGCTTGACGAGTTTGCGGTGCCGGAGCCCACTTCGTTAGGCCATCAAGCATATGGTCAACACCAAAGTTACCAAGTGCAGTACCGAAGTAAACAGGCGTTAGCTCACCAGCAAGGAACAGGTCGTGATCAAACTCAGGACAAGCACCAATAACAAGCTCTAGCTCTTCACGTACGCTTTCCGCTAGATCAGCACCTACCGCTTCATCTAGATCTGGGTTATCTAAACCTTTGATGATACGAACTTCTTGGATCTCGTGGCCGTGGCCAGATTCGTACAAGATCGTTTCGTCACGGTGAATGTGGTAAACACCTTTAAACTCTTTACCACAACCAATTGGCCATGAAATTGGAGCACAAGCCATACCTAGCTCGCTTTCTACTTCATCAAGCACTTCCATTGGGTCACGAACGTCACGGTCAAGTTTGTTCATAAACGTTACGATTGGTGTATCACGTAGACGCGTTACTTCCATCAGTTTACGAGTACGATCTTCGACACCTTTTGCAGCATCGATAACCATCAAACAAGAGTCAACCGCCGTCAATGTACGGTACGTATCTTCCGAGAAATCTTCGTG
Organism: Vibrio sp. Isolate22; assembly: GCF_022398115.1. Lineage (NCBI taxonomy): Bacteria > Pseudomonadati > Pseudomonadota > Gammaproteobacteria > Vibrionales > Vibrionaceae > Vibrio > Vibrio sp. Isolate22. Next base: position 258,853 of record NZ_JAKEUW010000003.1, read on the forward strand.
TCCTGGAGTATCTAGTAGGTTTACTAGGCAATCATTGTATGGGAATTGCATTACCGACGTAGTTACCGAGATACCACGTTCTTTTTCCATCTCCATCCAGTCAGATTTAGCGTGCTGGTTAGAGCCACGGCCTTTTACGGTACCCGCTTTCTGAATCGCGTTTCCGAATAAAAGAACTTTTTCAGTAATCGTGGTTTTACCCGCATCCGGGTGAGAGATAATTGCAAACGTTCTACGTTTGCTCACTTCTTGTTGGAAAGACATAGTCGCCCTTTGCTGATCTAAAGCGTAAAAAGGGCAAGTAGATAATACTTGCCCTTGAATTCTGTGTGCGGATTATACAGAAAGCGTGTCACTTTCTAAAGGGTCAGTTTACACCCTATTTTTCGCCTACTTTCTGCTTAGCGAAAAGCGACAAGATCTGATCCGCCCCAGCAGTTTTGGACACTGAGTTAAGTGAGTACAATCACTAACGAGGTGAACAATGACAACTAAGAAAACTAGAATTAAACATTCCCCTGAATTTAAAGCAGAAGCCCTGAAGTTAGCAGATAAAGTGGGAGTAGCTGCGACAGCAAGACAGCTTTCTTTACATGAATCTCAAATCTACGGGTGGCGAAAGAACTCGAAGAAAGACACCAGTACTAGTCAGCGAGAGCAAGAACTAGCCNGAAGAGCTAGAAATTGTAAAAAAGGCCGCTACCTACTTCGCGAAAAATCTAAAGTAAATTTCTATGAATTTATGCTCGAACACCTGCTGAGCTTCAGTATTGTGCGTATGGCTAAGGTGTTCGGGGTATCCCGAAGTGGGTTTTATTACTGGGTTAAACATCGCCATAAGGCCATCCAACACGAGGCAATTCGCCAAAAACTTGATACAAAGGTCAAAGAAGCTTTCGACAACAGCAAAGGTCGAGATGGCTCAAGGCGTATCCAAAAAGAACTGTCTGAGAGCGGTGATAACTACAATGTTAAAACCATTGCTGCCAGTATGAAGCGTCAAGATTTAACGCCGAAAGCTGCACGCAAGTTTAAGTGCACTACGGACAGCAAGCATCAAATGCCTGTTGCTCCAAACCTGTTGGCTCAGAACTTTAGCGCATCGGCTCCGAATGAAAAATGGGCTGGAGACATCACCTATATAGCCACAAGCGAAGGCTGGCTGTACTTGGCGGT